>WFQD01000353.1 GCA_015487265.1 Sulfurimonas sp.
CTATATAGGTAAAATCTATATTATTTTTATAAATTAGGATATAAATGAAACTTTTCTCAGCACTCTTCATCACACTAATGGCAACAATGTTGTTCTCAGATATTGTTAAAAAAATTGAGTATAAAGGACTTGTGCATATTTCCAAGCCTGTTGCACTTCGAATGTTAGAGTTTGATGTAGGGGATGAGATAGATGCAAAACAGGTAGATGATGCTGTTCAAGCCTATTTTAAACAGGGATATTTTAAAGATATTTGGGTCAGCTTTAATAAGGGAGACTTGGTTTTTAACTTTGTTGAAAAAGCGATTATTTCCAAAGTGGAATTAAAGGGCTGGAAAGATGACGATGAAGAGATTATGGCAAGTGTTGTGCAGATTAAAAAGGGTACACTCTATGACATGAAAAAGCTTGAACAAGCAAAAAAAAGAATTATTCAAGCGATGAGTCAAGATGGTAAAATTGACAGTGTTGTTGAGATAGAAACTGAGCATTTGGATAATGGAAGTATGAAAGTTACTTTCGTTGCAAATGAAGGTGGAGAAATTCTTATAGAAAAACTGCGTTATAGTGGAGTCAAAGCACTCGACAGTGATGATTTTGATGATGTCATAGCTAACAAAGAGCATGAGTTTATGGGCTGGTTTTGGGGAAGAAACAGCGGGAAGATGAAACTCAAAGACTTAGAATATGACAACTTGAGAATTCGTGATTTTTATATGCAAAACGGCTATCTTGACTCAAAAGTAGACAAACCTTTTGTACGTGTAAATTTTGATAATTATACGGCAGATATGAGTTATGAAATTTTTGAGGGCAAACCCTATACTATTCGTAAAATTACGATTGAGCAAGCTAAAGAGGTTGCTACAGATGCAGAGATACGAGAAAAAATTACACTCAAAAAAGGGGAAGTGTTTAACATAAAAACATTCCGTGAAGATGCTGAGAAAATCAAAACATTAATCGCAGATAAAAGTTATGCCTTTGTGCAGGTTGTCCCTGATTTACGCAAAGATGAGAAAAAGCATACAGTAGAGGTGGTTTTTAAAGTAATGCCTGGCTCAAAAGTAAAAATTCGTAATGTGCTCATCTCTGGCAATAATAGAACACTTGATAGAGTAGTACGCCGTGAACTCTATCTTGGGCCTGGCGATATGTACTCTTTAACCGATTTGAAAGATTCTCGTAACTCTTTGGGGCGTTTAGGGTATTTTGACAGTAATACAATTGAAGAAAAACGTATAGATGACCATACGATGGATTTAATGGTGAAAGTCAAAGAAGCACCAACAGGAAATATTCAACTCGGTGGTGGATATGGAAGCTATGGAGGACTTTTAGTCAATATTGGAGTCAATGATAGAAACATTTGGGGCTCGGGAATTAATGTTGGAGTCAAAGCAGAAAAATCACAAGTATCAAAAAGTTACTCTTTCAATATTTCAAATCCACGCTTGAATGATAGTGATTATAGTGGAAATTTTTCTATTTTTCACTCTGCTTATGGTTATAATAGTTATACAGTTATAACAGATGGTCTTTCATTTGGAACTGGGCATCGATTTACAAGAAATATCACAGGTTTTGTAGGGTATGGGTATTCTAAAAACAGTTATGAATTTGCTGGTGATTTTAATGCAAGTTTATATGGAAGTCAAGCTTTCTTTGAAGCATATGACAAAAGTGCAATTACTGTAAGTGCAAAATGGGATAGTACCGATGACTTTTATTTGCCACGTGAAGGTTTTGAACTCTCCCAAAGTATAGAGTTTGCAGGTGTAGGAGCGAAAGCAAAATTTGTCAAAAGTAAAACAAATTTTAGTATTTACAGAGGGATGGCAGAGTACTTGAACTTTGATGCAATCTTTCGATATAAAGCACGATTCTATACAATGTTTGATAATGGCTATATTCCTTTGGCTGAAAAGTTTTATATGGGTGGTATTGGTTCAGTGAGAGGGTATCAATCGTATTCACTTTCACCAATGATTGCAGATAGTACAGGGTATGATTCTTATAATGGACAAAGAATTCGGAGAGTTGGGGGGACTGCTACATTTTCAAACAATTTAGAGATGAGTTTGCCACTTGTTCCAAGTGCAAAAATGAGAATTGTTACTTTTATAGATTGGGGTGTCATTACAGATAATATTACCGCAAATCTTGTAAATGAAAATATGATTAGTCGTGGTGGTTATGGAGCTGGAATTGAGTGGTTCTCTCCTGTTGGACCAATACAGCTTATGTTTGCAAAACCATTACTTGACAAACCAGATGATAAAACATCTGTCTTTGAGTTTACAATGGGACAAAGGTTTTAGAAGTTGATTGTAATCTTTTGATTGCATTCGATTTTTTTAACAGCCTCTTTGGCAAGATAGAGATTGTTCTCAGAGATAATTGAGAGTTTTCCCTCTTGAAAAATTATATCAAAATCAATATTACGAGGTCTGTGACTTAAAAGTGCGAGACTCAGTGAAAGTATATAGCTCAGGGCATTGGTAATATGCTCTTTTGGCAGTAAAATAGCATATTTTTTCAGGTGTGAGGCTGCAGGAAGTTTGTTTTTTGTGTACTTACAGAGTGTTGCAATAAGCATAATGCTTTCATGGGAAAAACCATACTCTAAAGAGTTCTGTACAAGTGTATATGCATGTTTATTTTGCGAATAAAAATGGATGTTTGCCCCTGCAGAGTAAAGTTTAGCAGCAATGCCTAATTCGTAGCGGTAGTGCTTTTTGACATTAAAATAGTGATGCGTAAGATCAAAGATTTTTTTGCTTAGTGTGTTGAGTTGGTTTGCATAGTTTGTGTTGTCAATATGCACATCAAGAATTTGTCTGAGTGAGGTGTTGAAATGTTCAGGAAATTTGTGCTTGGAATGGCGTAGTAAATCAGCAAGGTAGACACCCTCTCTCACCCCAACACCACTTGCCATTAAAGTTTTTGGCTGGAGCTTTTGTATGACTCTTTGTAAAATTAATGCACCGGGTTTAATAACATCAAATCGACTCTCTTTAATACCGAGAGTTTTTAGCTCTTTTGTATCTGCTTGCAGAATTTGTTTGATGAAATTTTCAAAGAGTGTACTTTTTTCTCTAAAAGCATGAATTTTATCAAGCGGATAGTTTGTTGTATGCATGAGAGCAGCGGCCAGTGCTCGAAATGTTCCTCCTATACCTACTAGTGTTGTCACTTCAAGGGTATCAAGAAAGTCCAATTGTTTATCTATGTAAGCAAGTGCTTCATTAAAGTTTTTTTCATCGCAAAAGAGTTCTTTGAGCCGTACTGTACCTAGATTTAAAGAGAGAGTATGACTTATTTTGTTTGCATCAAGGAGTGCAAACTCTGTAGATCCCCCACCTATATCAATACTGAGTGATGTTTGCAGTTTTGGCAGTAGGTTTGCGCAGGCAAGTGCTCCATAGTATGCCTCTTTCTCTCCATCAATAACTTTAATGTTCAGTTTGAGTTGTTCTCTTACTTTATGAATGAACTCTTTTTTGTTGGGGGCATCTCGAAGGGCTGATGTAGCGACACAAAGAGTTTTGCGCACACGAAAAGAGTGAGCAATAGAGAGAAAGTTCTCTAAAGCATTATAGGCTCTTTTCATAGGAACATCTTGAAGATTACCCTCATTTTTGTAAGCATGTTCAGAGATACGAACACGGCTTTTTTCTTCATGTAAGAGTCGAAACGCAAAGCGCGATGTTTTCTCATAGATAACCATTCTAACTGAGTTAGAACCTATATCTATAACCGCTGTGCGTTTTGCCAAAATTTACTCTTCTAGTTCTAAGTTTTTAAGCTTAAACTGAAGTTCTGCAATAGATTCAACATTGTCTTTATCGGGGATGATACAATCAACCGGACAAACGGAAATGCAGGCAGGTTCATCATAAATGCTCACACACTCTGTACAACGATCAGGGTCAATGAAGTAAATTGGGTCTCCCTCTTCAATCGCAGTTGTCGGACACTCTTCTCTACAAGCATCACAGGCAATACATTCATCATTTATAATTAGTGCCATTAAAAAACCTTATTAATATTTAGTGTCCGATTTATAACAAAAGTAAGCTTTAATATTTTTGAAATTTTAGCTTTTTAGAGGCAAGATGCAAGAAAGTTTTGAATTGAGCTGTAAAGAAGCAACTGTTCCCTCAATACCATCTGTTCTATTCTTAAGATTTATGTGTGCACCGAGTGCATCAGCAGCACTTTTTGCAAGAAAAAGTCCCAAGCCAACACCTTGTTTATTGCCCTGGCGTTTAAAGGGTGCAAAAAGATCTATACTCTCATCAATACCACACCCCTCATCAATGACTTCTATGAGTAAACCTACATCATCTTGAGAGCTTTGTAGGATGATTTTTTTCTCTTTAGGTGTGAATTTGAGTGCATTTTGCAAAAAGTTTTGAATGATTTGATTTAAAAGAGAGACTTGAAGATTTGCCATAAAAGCATTTGGTTTGAGATTGACAAGCAGTTCTTTGCCTTCGCTTTGTGCGAGAAGTTGAAAATCATCTGCTTTGTTTTTCAAAACTTCTATAATGTCTGCAACAACAGGTTTGTCAAGTTGTGCACCCTCTTGCCTGCCTATTTGTAAAATATTTGAAACGATAACATTCATCTCATCAATCGTTTTGTTGGTTGTCTGGAGTGCCTCTATATACTCTTGGGGTGATCTTTTTTTAATCAGGGTGACTTGATTTTTTAATTTAATGACAGCGAGGGGAGTTTTAAGCTCATGGGCTGTGCCTATAAAAAGTTCTTTTTGGTACTTTACAAAGTTTTGAATTCTTAAAATAAGGTGGTTAATGGTCACACCCAGTGGCTCAAACTCTATAGGGAGTTCATTGATTTTAATGGGTTCTATCAAATGTTCATTCATGTTTGAGAGTTTGGCTGTTAATGACTTGAGTGGACTCACAAGCATTTGTGAAAGTGCGAGTGCATAGATAAATATAATGAGAAAACTCGCGATATTGATTATAAAAATATAATGAAAAATTTTATCGAGCAGCATCTTTGTTTGTGTAATCTCTTTGGTGACTTTGATATAGGTCATTTCATTGAGGTTGTAGGGGTACAGCAGTGTCAAATAGGTGTATTTCCCTTCTGTTGTCTCATACATTGCAATATTTTTTTGTTTTGTTTTAAGGGCTATCATCTCAAATTTTACAGAGAGAATATTTTGATTGAGTCTATTGCTATTGGCTTGTGTAATGAGTTTGTTATGTGTGATATTTTGTGCATACTGTAAAAGTTCTTGATGCTTCTCTTCATAGATGGAATTTTCTATGTAAAGGTATAAAAGCGATGAAAAAGTGACGATGAGGATCAGTGAGGAGAAAACAAGTTTAACAAGAAAGTTTTTACGAATACTTTTTTGATAAAACATGTTTTCTCTTTATATAAAAAGGGCTTAGTTTGCTTCTTTTGGGAAACAAAAACGGTACCCGCGACGGCGGACAGTTTCAATAGTTGTAATACCTAGTGGTTTGTCCATTTTTTGTCGAATTTGGTTAATGGCAACTTCAATCACATTTGGTGTGACAAGCTCAGGCTCTTCCCAAATCGCATCAAGGAGTTGCTCTTTAGAAACAATTTGGTCACGGTGGCGCGCGAGGTGTGTAAGGACTTCAAAAGGTTTTCCTTTGAGTTCTATTTCTGCTTCTATGTAGATGATTTTTTCCTCTTCAGGATTAATGATTAAATCATCAATTTCAATGATATTGCTTCCACCAAAACGCAGTCTTGCCTCAAGACGAGCAATGAGTACATCAAAATCAAAAGGTTTTCTGATGTAGTCATCAGCACCAGCACGGAGTGCTTCGATTTCACTTTCGTTATCGTCTCTTGCAGAGAGAACAACGACAACAGTTTTTGGTGTTTTTGCTTTAATATCACTGATAATATCAACAGAATTTCCATCTGGTAACATCCAATCCATTAGCACTAAATCGTAGTTACGAATATCAAGATAGTACTCACCATCTTTGAGTGTTTCAACAACATCGCTTTGGTAGCCAAACTCTTTAAGCCCCTCAGCAAGCATCTTGTTTAATGTAACTTCATCTTCTATAATTAAAATGCGCATTCATGATTTCCTAATATGTAAATAATTTGGCGAATTATAGCATAGTTTTAGTTTAGTTTAAAGTTTTTTTCAATTTTCTTTAAAAAAATATAAAGTTTACATTAAGCATTGAAATGAAAAATATCACTTACACTTACAATACTGTTTTGCATAATAGCAGGCTTGCTAATTTTGAGTGCCAAAGATTCTATGTTTGGAAATGTCTGTTTTAAGCTGTGAGCGAGGAAGCCAATAGCTTCTTCGATGAGGAGAAATTTTTCTTCTTGCATTGTTGTTTCAATGAGATTGGCAACAGTGGCATAGTTGATAAAATTGGCATTCTCAAAGGTGTAACTCATGCTAAGGTTTACAATAATTTCTTGCGGTGTTTCTCTTTCAAAATCTAAAATTCCAAGAATGGCTTGAAATTTTAAATCTTCGATATGAATTTTCATTAAACGACACGTTGCTCTTCGCCTTTGAAAAGGCGGATGATATTTGGAATGTGTTTGTAAAAAAGTATAGCGACAATGAGAACAACAGGGGCATGTGCCATCTGCGGATGAATAAAAAAGCTTGAAATAGCTAAGGCAAGGACACCTGTGAGTGAAGAGACAGAAGAGATTTTGAGTGTTTTTGCTAAAACTCCCCAAACTACTAAAGCGATGAGTGTTTCTTGTGGAATCATAAACATCATAACACCAAGACCTGTAGCAATACCTTTGCCTCCCTCAAAGTTGAGATAGAGTGAAAAACAGTGCCCAATAACAGCTAAAACACCAATGCCCCAGAGGGTTGCTTCGCTCAATCCGAAAAAATAAGCGACTGCTAAAACGACAATTCCTTTGAGTGCATCCAGAGCGAGTGTTGCTGCACCGAGTTTTTTTGCAAGGGCAGGGTCTGTCTCTTTGACGACACGTAAAACATTGGTTGCCCCAATACTTTGTGAGCCGCTCTTTTTGACATCAACACCAGCAAACTGTTTTGCAAGCAAAAGACCAAAAGGAATGCTCCCTACAAGATAGGCGATGATAAAAAATTGTACATTTGTGTTAAATAGAAAATCCATTGATACCCTTTAAATGAAGTGTGACATTTTACTCTTTTTTTGTAGTCTTGTAAATAAAGCTAAAAACTTCTGCTACTGCTTTATAGAGTGCTTCGGGTATTTCTTTGTCAATGTCTATTTTAGAAAGGAGTTCTACAAGGTCTTCATCTTTTTTAATGGGTAGGTTGTTTAACTCGGCAATTTTGATGATGTTCGTGGCAACTTCACCTTCACCTTTTGCTAAGACTCGTGGTGCATTTTCTTTGTCTGTATCGTATCTGAGAGCGGCGGCTTTTTTTTTCATGCTTTGACCTCAAAACCCATATAAATCATTTCATCGCTGTTTTCATAAGGTGTGGGTGCTTGCGTTTGTGTGGTATTGAAAAGTCGTATCTCTCTAGGAGTAACATGCTGTGAAATAAGATTGGAACGCAACTCCTGAAGATTCTCTTTAATGAGTGTTTGTAAGGCTTCGTTTTGTGTATAAATATGCACATTGAGTTGGTTTTTATCATACATGGCAAGTTTAAGCTTGAGTGCACCATACTCTTTGAGGTTGAGGTCTATGTCTACATTGAATTTTTGTGCATTCTCTTTTTGGATACTGATATGCCCCTCTTTCATCGCATCCCAACTAAAGGGAAGGTAGAGTGCAGTTGCATTGGAGAGATGTGAGAGGAGTTGTGCATGATCAATTTGTATGGCAAGTTTGTCTAGTTGCTGTATGAGCTGCGTTTTTGGTTGTTCTAATTTTGAGAGTTCCTCTTTGGCTGTATGTAAGAGGGCTTTTAAATCACTCTGTTTTATTTCCTGTAGGGGCTCTTTTTGTGAGTTTGTTTCTTTTGTGAGATGTTTGATTTTTGATTCTAAAAAGAGTCCAGAATTTTGTATTTTCTCTTTTAAAACAGAGCCTTTAAGGTCTTGAATATCAACAAAAAACTTTTGCAATGTTTTTTCTATGGGAAGCGGATTTTTTTCTGCTTTAATTGTGGCGATGATGTCAGCAATGGTTTGTGCAGATGCTCCTAAGTTTTTGAGTGTGGGATTGTTTTTCACAAGATTGAGCAGGGTAGAGTTTGTTGTAGTGTTTTTACTTGCTTCTTGGAAAACAGAGTTGAGAATTGATTGTAAATCTTTAGATTGTGACAATGTTTTTAATGCTGAGGGCGGACTCTCTTTGATGACATGTTCGAGTGCTTTATTTGTGTTGTTGAGTAAAATATTGAGTTCTTTGTGTGTTGTTGCCTTTATCATTTTTAAAGTATATCACTATTTTGTGTATAATACAAAAAAATTTTAACAGAGTAAATACAATGAAAGAAAAAATAGAAAAAGTTTTAAGTATTTGGCATGCACATTTTGAAGATGAAGAGAAACAGTATAGTGAATTTGAAAGTTCAGATATAGAGTATTTTGTAGCATGTATGCTCTATAATCATTTTGCCTTTTCAAAAGCACTTGACACCATGAAAACCATTGATTTATCTTATGATTTTTTATCTGCTTGTGGGGATGAGTATGACACTATAAAAGCTATAATTGCAGAAATTCGTTTTGATTCAGAAGAAGAGAGTTTAGCATTTTTACAAGAGTTTATACAAGAGTCTTTAGCAAAATACAGTGCCCCAGAACTCTATTTACTCAATAGAATGAATTACCATGTCAATGCAATGGCACAAAGGTATGCACTCGGTGTCGATGCGAAACCTGTGGATTTTCAAAACCCACTTTTGAGATAAAAGTGAAAAAATACCTGATTACATCCCCCCATTTTTATACCGATGTCCCCGCTATATTTACACAAAAACTTGAAGCACAGATTGTAAAACACCATCCCAATTTTGTACTTTTACGCGATAAAGAGACACCAAATTATACAGCTTTAGCAGATGCATTTGCTGAGGTGATGCAAAAGTATCCTCACATAAAAGCTTTTGTGCATGATTCGATAGAACTTGCTTGTCGTTTAGAGATTGCAGGTGTTCACCTCTCAGGAAAAAATTTTCATAAAATTCAAGAAGCCAAAACAAAAACACGAGAAGTTATCGTGAGTACACATACGAAAGAAGAAGTCCAAAAAGCACAAGCACTCGGTGCTGATTATGTGACATATAGTCCGATTTTTTCAACTCCAAACAAAGGAGTACCAAAAGGAGTAGAAGATTTAGAAGCACTTTTAGAAGAGACATCTATGAAAGTCTTTGCCTTAGGGGGGATTGTCAATGAAAGAGAAGTGCGTTTCATAGCAGAGACAAAAGTGTATGGATTTGCTTCCATTCGTTACTTTTTTTAAAGATTTAAAGAATAATTTGTTACAATATCAGAAATATTTATAGGTAAATGTATATGTCAAGTGCTATCAGATTATTAAAAAGTTATCAGCTTACTGTGACTCCACAAAGAGTAGAGATTGTGAATCTTTTCTCTTCGCATGGACATCTCAGTATTGATACACTTTACAGCTTTTTACAAAAAAGTTTCCCCTCTCTCTCTTTGGCGACCGTTTATAAAAATATTAATCTCATGTTAGAGAAAAATTTTGTTACAGAAGTGCAATTAGAAAACAATAAGAATGTTTATGAACTGAAAAAAGATGAGCATTCACATGTCACTTGTAAAGAGTGCCATGAAATTGTAGATATTTTCTTAGATACTATGTCTTTGTATCACGAAGTCGCAAAAATTAGTCAATTTCGTTTAGAAACGAGTAACATTGTATTTCAGGGTGTATGCCCTCGTTGCTTAGCGTAGTTTCCCTGCAAGGTATCCGCTCGCAAAAGACCATTGTAAGTTGTAGCCACCGCATGGACCATCAAGGTTCATCACCTCTCCACAAAAATAGAGTCCCTTAATCAGTCTGCTTTGCATTGTTTTTGGGTCTATCTCTTTGAGTCGAATGCCACCACGTGTAATCATTGCTAAACGAAAGCCATCATGCCCATTAACGCTAAGCGGTGTCCAAGCTAGAAGCTGTATAAGTTTTTCTCTCTCTTTTCCTTGAAGTTTTTTATAGGTCAGGGTAACATCAATGTTTGCCATTTTACAGATTTCTACACTCAAGGCATGAGGCAGAAGTGTTTGCACAAGTTTTAAGATGCTGTTTTGAGGATTATTTTGAGCCATTTTTTTCAAATGTTGTAGAATTTCTTCTTCATTTTTGAGTTTTGTCAGTTTGAGTAAAAGAGGGACTTCTTGGTATTTTTTCAGTAGAGGAGTGACTTCACGTGCAAAATCTAAAACAACAGGTCCACGAATGCCACTTTTAGTAAAAATCAAATCACCCTTTGCTCGAAGCTTTTTATGTTTTTTGAGATTGACTCGGAGTTCGACTTTTGCAATAGTATCGGCTCGACAATTTGCCACCCAAGTCTCTTTGGTTTTAAGTGGCATCATCGCAGGACTGAGGTCTGTCACTTTGTGCCCGAGCTCTTCAGCGAGTTTATAACCATCCCCCTCAGCACCTAAAACAGGGTAGCCAAGCCCTCCAGTCGCGACAATGACATTATCGCAAAAGTAGTGTGTGTCTTGCGTTTTGACACCATCTATATGTTCACCCACAAGAAGTAAGCGTTCAACTCTTTGTTGCACTTTTATAGTGACACCGACTCTTTGCATCTCTTGTGTGAGTGCCTCAATAATAGTAGCCGAAGCGTGCGAAGTGGGAAAAACACGAAAGCCATCAGGGGCATGTGTTTTGACACCTATTTCGTCCATAAACGCAACAATGGCCTTGTTATCAAAAGCGGCGAGGGCATCTTGCATAAAACGACCATCTCTTCCAAAGGCTTGCATAAAATCTTCATTGGAGAGGGTGTTTGTGAGGTTACATCGCCCGCCACCAGTCGCTTTGAGTTTGGCGGAAATATTGGAGAGTTTTTCAAGCAGGAGTACACTTTTGCCTTCTCTTGCGGCAACAATCGCAGCCATAATTCCAGCAGCACCACTTCCAATAACGATAAGGTCATATCTCTTTTCATTCATAAAAGTATTGTAGTATAATTCGCTTTATGAAAACATATTATGGTGATAGAGAAAAGTGTTATCAATGCTATAGACCCAAAAGTTCTTGTATGTGCGAGCATATAACGAGGGTGCAAACGCAGACAAAGTTTGTGATTTTAATGCATCCAAAAGAGTTTAAGAAGGTCAAAAACAATACAGGTTATTTTACTCATTTGAGTTTACCAAATTCGCATGTTTTTGTGGGCATAGATTTTTCAGAGCATAAGGCGATTAATGAAATTATTGCAAGTCATGAGAGTTATATTTTATTTCCTTCTGAAAATGCTATAAACTTGAGTGAAACATACCCCAAAACAAGTGAGAAACCCTTGGCAATTTTTCTTATAGATTCCACATGGAGTTGCACAAAAAAGATTTTTACACTGAGTAGTAACCTAAATCGTTTAGCACATATGAGTTTCACAACACAAAAAACTTCTCAGTACCAAATCAAAGAACAACCAAACGCAGCATATCTTTCAACCATTGAATCTACTTTGGTTGTTTTAGAACTTTTGCAAAAACATGGAATTGAAAAGATTGAAAAAAAAGAGCTTGAAGGTTTTTTAGACCCATTTTTTGAGATGATTCGCTACCAAAAAGAGTTGATAGCCAATCCGCAAAGCCATGCAGTGCGTTTTAAGAGACACACGAAAAGCTAAGTTATGAAAGAAGTCTATTTGTTAAAGAGGATAGAGCCTAAACGAATCATGTTCGCACCACATGCAATCGCAAGTTCAAAATCACCACTCATTCCCATAGAACAAATGCTTGCGTTTGGAAGTTGTTTGTAAATGGCATACGTTGTCTCAAAACTTTGTTTGATAACTTCTTTGTCTTTGGAATGTGCTCCGATGCTCATGACTCCTTTGAGTTTGATATTTGGACACTCTTTGGTGATTTGTAGGTATTTGTCTAGTGCTTCTTCAGGCATAAACCCGTGTTTACTTGCCTCTTTTGCCGAGTTTATTTGTACTAAAGCATTGAGTGTCATATCTTTGGCAAGCAATTTTTTTTGCAGTTCATGGGCTAACTCTATGGAGTCAAGCGCATGAAAGAGTGCAGGGTGAATGTCAAGGAGATTGTTGATTTTATTTTTTTGTAAATTCCCAATAAAATGCCACTCAAGCGGTAAATCTTCCAACTCTTTTGCTTTTGTTTTGAGGTCTTGCACCTTGTTCTCCCCAAAGGCACGTTGTCCTATCTCATAGAGGGTTTTTATATCCTCTGTTGTAGAGTATTTACTTACTGCTATAGTTTTGACGATATGGTGTCCGCTTACTTGAAGTCGTGCATACTCAACACGACGAACAACATCATCTATATATAATTTATATGCTTCTTTTGTCATTTGTTATCCTACTAATCGTGTTATATCATTAAAAAGACCAAGTCCCATAAGTCCAAAAAGAATGACCCATCCGCCTATGGTGAGGTTCATTACTACCTGTTCACTTGCTTCTCTGCGGAAGAGAAGTTCATACAAATTAAACATAATATGCCCGCCATCAAGAGCAGGAATTGGGAGGAGGTTTAAAACTCCAAGATTTACACTAATGAGTGCAGCAAAAAAGAGTACACTCATCCATCCAGCAGCTGTTGCATCAGACGTGAGTTTCACAATGCTTATGACTCCCCCTAAATCTTTTGCAGGGACTTCTCCAACAATGAGCTTTTTGAGTCCTGTAAATATCATTGTTGATGCAAAAATTGTCTGCTCACTTGCATAAGAAAAAGTCTTGCTAAAGCTTAGTTGTAAAGGGTGTGTGACTCCAGCACTGCTAATGCCTATCATTTTTCTTTGCGTTTTTTCTCCAAACATATTTGTTGTCATTTGGAGTTTTGGTGTGAGGCGTTTTTGTTCTAAATACCCATTGCGTTTGATGGTGAGAGAGAGTGTCCCTTGTGAAGTAGAGATAAGTTTTGCCATATCTTTCCAAGACTCTATTGCTGTGCCATTAATAGCGGTGATGGTATCGTTGGCTTCTAAACCTGCAACAAACGCAGGAGAGTCTTTAGCAACGGCACCAATCACGGGTGATAAGACATTGGGTGAACCAAGGGCTATAAAAAAGTAGAGCACAAAGGCTAAAACAAAGTTCGCACCTGGACCTGCCAAAAGAATAAGGATTTTTTGCAGGGGTGTTTTTGTGGTGTAGCTATCTGCATCGTAATTTTTTTTACTTGGATCGGCATCATCTTGCCCTTTCATCTTGACGTAACCACCAAGTGGAATGGCAGAGATGCTCCATTGGGTATGAAACTTCTCAAAGGAGAAAAGCTTTTTTCCAAAACCGATGCTAAAAACCTCTACACTTACACCGACGGCTCGTGCCATGAGGTAGTGTCCAAGTTCATGAAAAAAGATAAGTCCAGAGAGAACAAGAAGGGAAACAAGCCAACTCATGCAATACTCTCCTTTAAGAGGGCTTTTCTAAATCCCCAAAGGTATTCAGCACCTGAGTAGAGTGTTAAAAATGTAGCAAACCAAAGGAGTGTACTTCCAAAAGGCCAGTGCATGAGTAAAAAGCCAATGGCTATCATCTGTGCTACTGTTTTTACTTTTCCAGCCATTGAAGCGGCGACATTGACCCCTTCACTCACGGCAATGGTACGTATACCGGTAATGAAAAGTTCACGAACAATAATGATATAAATTGCCCAAGCGGAGGCTTCTCCCATCATCATAAGTCCAAGAAACGCAGCGAGTGTAAGCATTTTATCAGCAAGTGGGTCTAAAATAGCACCTAAAAGTGTAGATTGGTTCCACTCCCGTGCAATAAAGCCATCAAAAAAGTCTGTAGCACTTGCAAGCACAAAAAGTAAAGATGCAAAGTAGTAGTTCCAGGTGATGTCAAAACCATGATTGGTGAAAAGTTCTGGGTTTAAAATAACCCAGAACATAAGAGGTGCGAGAAGAATCCGCAAAGATGCTAAAGCATTTGGTAAGTTAAGCAATGAAAAACCTTAGATTATAATGTATGTGTACTTGCCCAAATACCATGAATATTACATCCAGCATTGGCAGTGATGAACTTTGCACCATCAAGTTTGACACGAAATGCAGCGGCTCCACGAGAAATTTCTGCTTCAAGTTCTGTCGTACCTACAAGCTTTTTATCGACATATAAAGAGATGAAATCAATCCAATGGTTTTTGGTACTAGGATGGATAATCCCTTTTTGTCCAACCGTGATTTCAACAAGTGTATAGCCATGAGCATCTTTGTTTCCCAAAGTAATTTGAGGTGTGTGTTTGAGCTCTGCTTTTGTAAGGTTTTTTGGATCCTTTGGTGTCATTAGTTTACGATTTTTCTTTGTATCGCTATGACATGCAGGCATACTACTTGCACAGCATGCTCCATTTTTTGCCTGGGCAGTGACTGCCATGCCTAATGTTGCAAGGGCTGTGAGTTTAATCGCATCTCTTCTTTTCATGATTTTTCCTTTATTTTAAATAGTCGTACATATTTGAACGACCAAATTTTTGTGCAAGCATTGGTGCTGTTGCACCTCTTTGGTTTGCGATTGTTTTATCAGCTCCATTATCAACTAAGAGTTTACAAAGTTCTGGCTTGTCATCCATAATAGCTTCCATCAGTGGTGTCCAGCCTACACCATCTACTCTATCTATGTCGGCACCTTTTTTCAAAAGGAGTTCTACCATTGCTTTTTCGCCACGGCGAATCGTAATATGCAGGAGTGTCCAACCATAATGGTTTTGCATATTAATATCTTCGAGTTCATCTACAATAGCACTAAAGAGTGCAAAATCACTTTTGTAGACAACTTTTTCTATAGCTTCAAAAAGATCGTTAAACTCCTCGTTGTAAGCTTTAATTGTGTTTTGTGTCTCTTGCGAGAGTGAATCTATTGTTTGCATGATTATCCTTTATGTCATTATTTTTATAATTATACTGTGATTAATTTAACCACAGAAATTTATTTACTGAAAAGAGGTCGCTCCATCAACAACAATGACTTGCCCTGTAAGCCATGAAGCTGCATCGGAACAGAGAAATGCACAAGCGCCTGTTAAGTCAGTTGCATCACCCATACGAGAAAGAGGAGAGCGTTTGACAACTTCTGCTTTTACCTCTTCGTAGTTAGGGAAAGCTTTGAGTGCATCGGTGTCGATTGGTCCACCGCTTACTGCATTTACTCGGATGTTCATTGCACCGAGTTCTGCGGCTGCATACTTGACCATTGTCTCAACAGCTGCTTTATTTGATCCATGTCCTGCATAGTTTGGCGTGTAAACAAGGTTTCCAGTAGAACTCATAGAGATGATACTGCCACCACCATTTTTCTCCATGCGTTTGGCTGCTTCTTGCGCACCCACAACAAAGGCTTCAACAGTAGCTGTGTATATGTTTCCAAGACCTTTTGGTTTTAAACGCATAAATGGAGCAAATCCACCCACAACAGCACGACCAGAAATAATGGCATTTGAGATGAAGAAATCAAGTCTATCAAAATCTTCATCAAACTCTTTGTAAACATCTTTATAAGTATTTGGCTCTAAAATATTGAGTTTATAAGCACGAGATTTAATGCCATATTTTGACTCTATATCTGCAATGATTTCATTGGCAGTATCTGCACTAGAAGCATAAGTAAACGCAACATCGCACCCTTTTGAAGCAAATTCGTAAACAATTGCTTTTCCGATACCACGTGTACCACCACTAATAAATAAAACTTTTCCTTTAAAATCTTGCATGCTTATAATCCTTTTATGTCGTAATTTTTCATAACTTCTTCTATGCGTTTCATATTTGCACTACTTGGAGCCACAAGTGGAAGTCTGTACTCTAAAGTTTCAATTAAGCCAGCAATATACATCGCCGCTTTAACAGGAATAGGGTTTGACTCGCAAAACATAACAGAGTTGAGTGGGTAGAGTGTGTCATTAATCGTTTTTGCTCCAGCAAAATCACCTGCTAGGGCTAAACGCACAAGCTCTGATTTTAAATCAGGCATGAGGTTTGAGGTAACAGAGGTAATTCCTGCACCGCCATTGGCTAAAATTGGGTAGTCAATGGCATCATCTCCAGAAAAGACTTTTAACTCAGGTCTGCGTGATAAAAGCTCTACAGTTCGCTCTAAGCTTCCTGTTGCTTCTTTAACACCATAAATATTTTTTACATCATCAAAAAGTCTAATGGTAGTATCTGCTGAGATGTCTACTCCCGTACGCCCTGGAACATTGTAAAGCATAAAAGGCAGTTCAGGCACTGCGTTTGCTATTGCCTTATAGTGTTGGTAAAGTCCCTCTTGAGAAGGTTTATTGTAGTAAGGGCTTACAGAAAAAATAGCATCTACACCAGCCATTTGTGCATGTTTTGCTATCTCTATGGCTTCATGGGTTGCGTTTGAACCAGCCCCTGCGAGTACTTTTGTGTGTGAGCCTTTGCAAACTTCCACAGCAATCTCAATACAGCGTTTATGCTCATCATGTGTAAGAGTTGCACTCTCTCCTGTTGTGCCTACAGGACAAACGGCATCCATACCGTTGTTAATTTGACGTTTGATAAGAGCAGCATATGTCTGCTCATCGAGTGTTCCATTTTTAAATGGAGTAATTAATGCGGTTGAAGAACCAGTTACTAAATTCATTTTTTAAGACCTTCATAAAATAATGGCTAATTATATCGAATTTTTTTTAAATAAGTAATGATAGATAAAGTAAAACATTAGATGAATTTATATTGTTTTAAGTAGTAAAAAGAGATAATTAAGCATGAAATATCTATTATTACTCGTTTTTTACTCGCTATCTTTACTCGCAAGTGAGCTTGACACCCTCTTAGAGAACTATCAAACTGAGTCAGAACTCTCGAAAAAAACAAAAGATGAAAGTGCTGGACACTTAACAATTTACACCCGTGATGATTTAGAACTTATGCAGGTTGAGACACTCAAAGATATTTTAAAAACCATTCCTTTTTTCAGGTATTTAGAAAATCGTATAGCACAACCAGATTTATTAAATCTTGATCCAGTTTTGAGTAGTTCAAAATCTATTCGTATCTATTTGAATCAAAATGAGTTAATTTTACCTATTTTTGGAAGTGGTACTTCTCTCTTTGGTAATATAGACATGGATTTTATTGATCATGTGGAAATATATGAGGGGTCTTCATCTTTTAAATTTGGGGTAGAACCAGCAACAATTACTATACGACTCTATAGTAAGCTTGCAAAACGCGATGCGGGTTCACGAGTGAAATTGCTTGTCGCTTCACATGGTTCGCAAAAAGAAAATATTTATACTTCAGGCTTTTTGAATGATAGTGATATGGCATATTTTGTCTATGCAAATCATACGACAGATAAGCAAAATGTATATCATCTCAATAGTGAGTCCTTAAAACGCAATCATTACAAAAATCACTTTTATGCTTCTTTTTCAAATGAGACGCAAAAGTTAGAACTGCAGGCAATAAGTAGTAAAAATGATGCTTTTGTCGGTGCTGTGCCTTATGGTGTACCACAAAATTCACAAGTTGAAAATCAGTTTATCAATCTGGCATACTCTGCAAATTTGCTCAATAAAAGTCTTCTCTTTAAACTCTCATATATTCAAACAGACAGTTTGTATAATGCACACTATAAAACGGCCTTACCTGCTAGTCTTGGAGGCTATTCACAAGTAGAACAAAGAGATAAGGGAAGTGTATTTACCGCAATTGTAGAAAAAAAATATAAGTTACAAAATAATACAGTACATGTAGGATTACAATATAGAAAGAAAACATTTGATTTTAGTGATTTAAAATATGATGGTGTCCCTGCTGTGTATAATCAACCTTATAACAAAGAAGACATTTACTCTCTTTCTTTAGAAGATACTATTGCTTTGTCTTCAAACAATATTCTGAAGCTTTTTTTTATGCAACAAAAGTATATTGAACTTGAAAATGAAAGACCAAAACAGTTAAGTGTGTCGCATATATATTCAGATGATAATTTTGTTTTGAAAACTTTTGTCTTGCGTCAGGAGTACATCGCAGACCCTTATGCAACTGCACAAGACCATATAGGAAACCCAGCATTAAAATCAGAACTTTATCACTCTTACACACAAGAGATAAATTATGAAACAGCACAAACAGTATGGAAACTTGTCTATGGGTATACAAAAATCAAAAACTTCTTGCTTCCCGATGCTTCTGGAAAAATGCAAAATGCACAAGATGCAATGAAAATATATTATATGCAGGCAAGTCTTGATTACCTGTTTAGGAAAAAAGATAAAATACAACTTCAGTTTGATTATCAAAAATTTCTCCCCTTTGCAACACGTGGGAAAATATATCATCGTGATTATTTGTTACGCATGGTAAATAGTGTTTCAAAATATGATTTTTTCAATGAAATTGTTATCAATAGTGGATTTGAAAATTTAAAAACAGGGTATGATTATTCAGCAGGGGTGACATACAGACATACAAAAGATTTACATTTTAAACTCAAGGGTGAAAATATATTTAACCGAGGTTTAACACGAAAATATACTTACAACATTTTATCAGCACAACAGATTGAAGTGCCTGTTATTGAGCAAAAATTTATGCTTAGTATGGAGTATTTGTTTTGATACGGTATCTCTTAATCATAGCATTACTAGGAACTTTATATGCAGATGATATACATTTAGAATCATCAATATTTGCTACAATCGTGCAGAGTGTCACAAAGAAAAAAGCTCCTAAGGTATATATTTATAAAAAGATTCCATCGGTTTTGAAGTACCCAAACAGCATGAAAATTGTCAAAGATTGTGCCTTGGCAGATATAGTCTTACTCTCAAGTATACAAAATATTCCAAAAGAGTGTAAGGGAAAAGTATTTTTTGGCTCTCGCTATAAACATTTAAAAAATCCGCAGGTTGTTGGTGCCTTTTTTTGGCAAAAAGGAAGACCAAATATTTTGTTTTATAAAAATCGCTTAGAGAAGTATCATATTACTTTAGATAAGAGTTATGATAAATATATAGAGACAGAGTAATGCAGAGTATTTGGAGAGTGAATCGAAGCTTTTTGCTTCTTATGGTTATTATTCCTTTGATGACACTTGTCTCTTTGTGGCTGTATATGCAGTTTACACAAACAAATGAGTATATATTTAAAGAGCTTAAAAATAATCTTATAGAAAGAAGAATGGTGCTTTTTAAAAACTATGAACAGTATATTGCATCTCATTATGCTCAAGATTATCAAAAAAATATACGCACTTCGCAAGCATTTGCACAAAAAAGAGAAAAAGAGCTTGCCGTGCTTAAAGATGACGAGATGCAGTATCTTTATTTGTTATATAAAGATAAAGATGGCAAATGGCGTTATTTACTTGACACCACAGAAGATGAAGAAGAGAAGGCTTTGTGTGAACAAAAATTTGATGCACAGTCCAATATTTGGGATGAGGCACTACAAACACATAAGCCACAAGTCGCACAGCAACAAAACTTAGAAACACTTTGGGTTTCGGTAGCATATCCCCTTGTTGTAAAGGGTAAGGTTGTTGCTGTTTTAGGGGCAGATTTTACACAAAATGTTTATGAGAATGTGAAACAAAGGCTCAAACCTATGGAGCAAATGTTCTCTTATGTTGCACTTTTGATGAGTATTATGCTTGCTTTAGCTTATTTGCTTATTTATCTGTATTATAAAACACGAAAAAAAGCATTTATAGACCCTCTGACACAGGTTTATAATCGTCAATACCTTCAAGAGTTTCTTAAGCGTACTTCTTTGCAAAATTACTATTTGATGATGGTTGATTTGGATCACTTTAAGTTGATTAATGACAATTATGGACATGATGCTGGTGATATTGTACTGATACAAGCTGTGCAGGAGATGAAACGCCATATTCGCCAAAATGATTTGATTATTCGGTTTGGAGGGGAAGAATTTTTACTCTTTATCCATAAAAAAGAGACACAAGATGTCACAAAGGTGGCCAATCGTTTAAGAGAAAAAATAGAGCAATTAAATATACAGACACAAAATAATACACTGCAAATAACTATTTCTATAGGTATAAATCCTTCTCCATATAGTTTTAAAAATATTGATGATGCGGTTAAAATAGCAGATGAACAACTCTATAGAGCAAAAACATTAGGGCGCAATCGTGTTGAAGTGTATAATGCAAATAAAAATTATAAAACACAAACTGCAAAACGCATCTCGGATATTCAAGAAGCTATAGATGATGATCGTGTGAAGTGTGCTTTTCAGCCAATGTATGCACATAAGGGAAATGCACCGCTCAAATATGAAATGCTCCTTCGTTTACTCGATAAAGAGAACAATATTGTGTCACCTGATGCTTTTTTACCTTTTATTAGAAATACACAAGTCTATGTGAGTTTGACAAACAAGGTAATAGAGATTGCTATGAATGCTTTAGAAAAAGAACCTTATCATTTGTCTATCAATCTTGACTTACAGGATTTGCTCAATGAGGATATTATGCAACTTTTGCAAAGTAAATTTAGCACTCGAGCAGATTTGGCACAACGATTGACCATAGAGATTCTTGAACATGAGCAAATAGAAAATTTTGCACGTATTAAAAGTCAAATCACACTTTTAAAAGAGTTGGGTTTTCGCATTGCCCTCGATGATTTTGGGAGTGGGTACGCGAATTTTTCCTATCTTGTTAATTTAGATTTTGACATCTTAAAAATAGATGGAACCATTGTTCAAGAGATAGACACGAACCCATCAGCCTATCATATCGTAAAAACAATGTGCTCGTTTGCAAAGGGAATGGGAATGCAAATAGTTGCAGAACAAATCGAAACCAAAGAAGTGCTTACTCTTTTGCAGGAGTTAGAAGTAGATTACTTTCAAGGCTACTATCTTGGTCGTCCTGCGTTTGAGTTTAGTGACCCTTTTTCAAAATAAGGGTTGTTGATTTATCAAAATCAAAATATTTTTGTGCAACTTTTTGCACTTTTTTCGCTGTGATTTTTTCAATATCATCTTCATAAGTTAAAAGAGGGCGAATGTCGCCACGGACTAAGTAACTTCCAAAAAGATTTGCCACACTTGTAGAACTCTCAAGAGAGTGGATAAAATCTGCTTTAGTGTTGATTTTTACTTTGTCAAGTTCTGCTTGTGTCACTCGTGTTGTTTTCATCTTGTTTATCTCTTTGATAAGCTCTTTTTCAACATCTTTTGCTTTGACTCCTGGGTTACAACTTGCTATAAAGATAAACAGTCCAGGGTCTTTGTTTTCCATGTTATAAGCATAAATACTATTGACAAGTTGTTTTTTCTCTACAAGGTCTTTGTAAAGTCGTGAGCTTTTTCCTGAGTATAAAATCTCGCTGATAACACTCAATGTCACTTGGTCTTTGTCTTGAAAGTTTGGTATGTGAAACGCAATCGCAAGCATCTCGACTTCACTCTCTTTATGGACAATCACTCGTTTGGCACCATCTTGTTCAGGTTCGACAAATTTTACTTTTGGTACATTTACTTTGTTTTTTATCTTCCCAAAGGCTTTTTTTGCTTCTTTAAAAACTTGTGCAGGTTCGACATCGCCTGTAACCATTAAAAGGGCATTGTTTGGTTGGTAGTAGGTTGCATGAAACTCTCGAATGTCGTTGATGCTCCAAGTACGAATATCATTCATAAACCCGATAGGTGTCCAGTGGTATGGGTGGTACACATAGGCATTGTTAAAGAGTTTAAAGTACAAAAGCCCCATCGGATTGTTATCTGTTCTCCATCTGCGTTCTTCTGTGACAACATCGCGTTCTGGTTGGAACTCTTTATCTTGAAGACTTAAGTTTTGCATGAGTTCTGCATACAGCTCAAGAGAAGTTTTTAAGTTGTCACTGCTTGATTTGATGTAGTAGTGTGTGTAGTCGAAACTTGTAGAAGCATTGTTTACCCCACCTATGCTTTTAACTTCTTTGTCAAATGCACCTGCTTTGAGGTTTTTACTTGATTTGAAGTTCATGTGTTCAAGCATATGGGCAATACCCGTTTTGCCCATTACTTCATTACGACTGCCAACTTTATAAAAAATATCGGTACTAATGACATTGCTTGCGTTTTTGAGTGGGATTACAACGATTTGTAAGCCATTTTTGAGTGTTTTTGTTTCATATTTTGGTAAAGATGATGCCATAAGTGTTCCTAGTGTAAGTAAAATGAGTAAAAAGAAGCGCATTATTTTCTATCGCTTCCTATTGCTTGTGTAATGTTTGTGAAGCCATCGGCTTGGAGGAGTTGGATGAGTTCTTTGTTGATGTTCATAATCATATCGGGACCATGAAAAACAATACCGCTTAAAATCTGCACAAGTGAAGCCCCCGCTTTGATGCGTTTGTATGCTTCTTGTGCGGAGTCGATACCACCTACAGAGATAAGTACGGTTTTCCCATAGAGTTCTTCAGCGATAGCATCAAAGATTTTAAAACTTTTTTCTTTGAGGACTGCACCACTGATACCCCCTTTGTTTTGTGGGTTTTTGACAAGTGAGTAGTCTATGGTTGTGTTGGTAGCGATGATACCATCCGCTCCTTTTTCAACAGCCATTTTTGTTAAGTTTACAGCATCTTTGACTTCCATATCGGGAGCGATTTTAAGTAAGATAGGTTTGTCTGTAAGTTTTTTTGCTGTGGTAAAAAGCTGTGTAATAAAGGCTTCATTTTGCAAATCGCGCAATCCTGGAGTGTTTGGTGAAGAGATGTTGATAACAAAATAGTCGCCTAAACCTTGAAAAGATTTAATGAGCTGAATGTAGTCATTGAGTGCTTCTTTTTCAGGTGTTGTTTTGTTTTTGCCGATGTTGATACCAATAGGGGTAGAGTAGGGGTATCTTTTTTGCAGACGTTTAACGACTTTATAGGCACCATCGTTGTTAAAACCCATGGCATTTTGGATGGACTCTTCTTCTATATGACGAAACATTCTCGGTTTTGGATTGCCTGCTTGTGAGCGAGGGGTCACTGTACCGATTTCTGTAAAACCAAAGCCAAGCATTTGGATACCGCGTATCATTGTTGCATTTTTGTCAAAGCCTGCACCTAAACCAACAGGATTGAAAAATTCACGACCAAAGATTTCTTGTTTTAGGACATCACTTGTAACAAAGTGTGAGGCTAAAAAAGAGTTAAAGGGAATTTGACAGATGTTTGGTAAACGCAGGACACACTCTGCGAGGTGATGGGCATTTTCAGGTTGAAGTTTAAAGAGCAGGGGTTTGATGGCTGAGTAATTGATCATTATTTTTATAGCCTCATTAGGAAAATTTACGAGATTATACTAGAATAATGCTAATAAAAAAATATGGAGAGTGCATGAGTAAAGTTTTAGTACCTTTAGCAAAGGGATTTGAAGAGATAGAAGCAGTAAGTATTATAGATGTTTTACGCCGTGGGGAAATTGATGTTATGGTGGCATCTTTAGATAATACTGTTTTAGTACAAGGTGCCAATGGAATCACCATACAAACAGATTTTCAAGTAAAAGATATAAGTGCTAATGAACTTGATATGATAGTGCTTCCTGGGGGATGGGATGGCACACATGCCTTGGCTGATGATGCAAATGTGCAAAGACTTTTACAAGAGATGGATGCCAAAGGCAAAAATATTGCTGCGATTTGTGCGGCACCCTATGCTTTAAACAAAGCAGGTGTTTTAAAAGAGAAATACACTTGTTACCCTTCAGTAGAAGAGGAAATACAAAAAGAGGGGTACCAAGGGGAAGAGGCTATGGTCGTTGAAGATGCCAATGTTATGACCTCTCGCGGACCAGCAACAGCACTCTGTTTTGCTTTAGCTATTGTGAAAAAACTCAAAGGTGAGGCAGTGTATAATACCCTCAAATCAGGTGTTTTAGCAAGCTATTGTTAGTTGCCAAACACCTTTTTTAAAAGAGATGTTGTCTGTGCAACAGGGTTTTGTCGTATTTGAGACTCTTTGGTGGCAATCATAGTAAAAAGTCCATCAAGTGCTTTTTGTGTGACATAATCATCAAGGTTTGTCTCTGAAGCACTCGGAATGTAAGCATCAGCACCATAATTTTTTGCCATAGCCATCACACCAGAACTCTTTACCATTCCTTGTACATTGTTTTTATAAAATGCATTGACTTTGTCGTAGTAGGCTGTGACATTATTGCTTTTCATTGTCTCTTGGACTATCGGTTTAATTGCTGCTTTTAAAGAGGTGTTAGATGTTTTTTTGAAGTACTCTGTAGCGGCTTCATTGCCTCCGGCTAAAATCTTTTTCGCATCATCAAGACTCATTTTTTTCACAGCATCAGCAAAAATTGCTGCTGTTTTTGGGGCGGCTTTTGTTGCAGCAGTGTTCATAGAGACTATAAAATCATCGGCTATCTTTCCCCCACCTGCTTTTCGTATGAGTGATTCTGCTTTGGCAAGATTATCAGGCAAGGGAATTTTGACAGCACTAGAGAGATAGCCGCCATTTTTTGAGAGTGTTTTGATGGCATAAGAGACACCATTGCTAAGAGCTTCTTTAAGCCCACTTGCTACAGTTGCATTACTTAAACTTGTTTTTGGACTACTTTTTGGTGTTGTTTGGGGTGTTGTTTTTTTCTCTTGCAACAAATCAGCCCCTGCACTGAGTGCAGAACCAAAGTCAAAGGCTTGGCTCAAAGAAGCGACAAGAAAAGAGGAGAGAATCAACGATTTTTTCATAAAAAGACCTTAAAGTAAATTTTCAGGTAGTTTAGCACATTTCTCTTGAGACTCTTTGAAAAACAAGATTTTTTAAACTTTTTTCCTCATCTTTGCTTGCAAACTCCGCTAAGTTCTCAAGCCGTTTGACATACTGAAAACTTGGAGCAAACTCCTGCATAAGGTTGATAATGAAATCACTCTCTAAATTGGGTGCGTTTAAACAACTCAAAAGAAGGCACTCTTCACTTGCGAGTTGTGGCAGTTTTTTGATGATTTTGACATAATCTTTACTCGCTTCAAAACTCCCTCTTTGAAAACTCGGTGGGTCGATAATAATCAAATCATAAGGACCCTTGCGTTTGAGTGCAGAAAAAGATTTTAAAATATTGTAGGGTAAGAAGCTTGTGCCTCTTGGGTCTAAAGCATTTAAGGAGTGGTTTGCCATGCCTGTTTTTAAAGCACCTTTACTCATATCGACATTGACTACCTCATAAGCCCCTCCCATTTTTGCAGCAAGGGAAAAAGCACATGTATATGCAAAGAGATTTAAAACTCTCTTATCTTTGGCATTTTCTCTAACAAATTCGCGCCCCTTTTTCATATCGGGAAAATACCCGTTGTTTTGATTGGAGGTGAGGTTGAGTTTTATTTTCATACCATTTTCAAGAACATATAAATCATCTGGAAGTTCACCAAGTAAAACTTCTGTAGGTGACTCTTTTTGGTAGCGTCTTTGCACGACTAAGGTCGTGTAGTGAGCATTCTTGGCAAACGCAATGAGCATCGCTAAAAGCTCTTGTTCATGAGGCTCTTCAAAGTAGAGTGCCACACTGAGAATCGAGTCAATACTGTCAATGGTGAGGTGTCGCCATGTTTCATAGAGTCCACCTCTACCATGAAAAAGTCTTTGAAATTCTTTGGATGTTATTTTGGATGCTGCTTCAATATGTGCTTTGAGTGCTTCTAAGGTCATTAGATTTTTTCCCAAAATGTCCCCTGTGGGGTATCCATAAGATTCACACCAAGGGCAAGGATTTCTTCTCGAATTTTGTCTGATTGTGCAAAATCTTTTGCTTTTTTGGCAAGATTGCGTTTTTCGATGAGCTGTGCTAAATGCTCTTTTGTTTGTGTATCTACACCAAATTGAAAGTATTCAAAAGGGTTTTGTACACCAAAGCCTAAAAGTGTTGCAATAAAGTGTAAATTTGCCATTGTTTCGCGCTTGAGGAGTTTATGTTTGCCTGGTGTATCTAAGGTTTCGTTGGCTTTTGCAACCATCTCATCAATGAGTGCATTGGCGGCTGAGGTGTTTAAGTCGTCTTTTAAAACACTTAAAAGTTGCGTTTGAAAGGGTGTAGTCTCTTCACTCTCCGCGAGTCCAAAAAGGCGTTTTTTTAAGCGGTAGAGTTTATCGAGTCGTTTTTTTGCACTTTGTAAATCTTGTGTGTTGAAATTAAAGTTTGAGCGGTAGTGTGTGCCTAAAAGATAAAAACGCAGAACTTCCCCGTCATACTCTTTGAGGGCATCTTTGAGAAAAAAACTATTGCCGAGTGATTTACTCATCTTCTCGCCATTGATGTTTACAAAACCATTATGCATCCAGTAGTTGGCAAGGGCATGATTACTCGAACAGCGTGTCTGTGCCGCTTCATTTTCATGGTGTGGGAAGAGTAAATCTGCACCCCCTCCATGAATATCGACACTAAACGCAGCATTTGGTTTGGCTAAATGCTTTTCTATCATGGCAGAACACTCTAAATGCCATCCTGGACGACCAGCTCCATAGGGTGAGCTAAAACTCACACTTGCATCTTTAACGGCTTTCCAAAGTGCAAAATCAGCGGGGTTCTTTTTCATGCTTGAACTTGCAACTCTCTCTTGTTTTGTATCTTCTTCTTGGAAGCGTTTTGAGATACTGAGGTACTGGCTGTCACTTGCTGTGTCGAAGTACACATCCCCATCTTCTGTGACATATGCATGATTATTTTGTATGAGGGTGGCAATCATACTCTGCATAGCATCAAGGTTTTGGGTGGCTTTTGGTTCTATATCTGGGCGAGCAACCCCAATGGCTTGCATCTCTTTATGAAAAGTATCGGTGTAAAAGTCTGTAATCTCTTGAATATCTTTACCAAGTTCTTGTGCTTTTTTGATGATTTTGTCATCTATATCGGTGATGTTTCTGGCATAAGTCACATCAAGTCCATCGGCTTTGAGTACACGGGTGAGCAGGTCAAAGACAAGGGCAGATTTTGCATGGCCTAAGTGTGCATTGTCATAGACTGTTGGTCCACAAACATAGAGTGAAACCTTTCCTGCTTCTTGGGGGATGAACTTGCGTTTTGTTTTTTGGACAGAGTCGTAAATGTGCATAAAAAACCTTAAGAGATAAAATGAATGGTGTAGCTATGAATGAAAAGCAGGAGCAGTGTAAAAAGCAGTGCACCAATTCCCAAATAGATACTGTTTTGAGAACGAAGTATAGCAAAAAAGTTTGCTATGCCAAAGGTGCGAATGGTAAAGAAAAAACTCACAAAGCCTCCAAGTGTACTTGCAAGTGCCAAACCTGCGACACCAAAAGGAGTAATAAAAAGCAGGGCAAATGTAATGTAGGCTCCTAAAGAGAGTGTGGCAATTTTAGCAGCTTGCATCTGTAACTCTTTTGCATAGAGCCATAGTACAAAAAGTTTTTGCAAACCAAAAGGAAGTAAACCAATCAGATACATTTGTAAAACGGCACTTGTATGTGCGGTGTCTCTTGCATGAAAGGCTCCTCGCTCAAAGAGCAGCCATGTGATTTCATGAGAGAGGATAATGCCTCCAATGGTGCTTGCCGTGAGAATAAATGCTAAAAACCAAAAAGCTTTTGCTAAGTTTTGTTTGGCTTTTACTTCATCCCCATTTTTAAGGGTACGGGCGATTTTAGGAAAAAGGGCGACCGATGTTGCAATGGCAAAGAGGGCAAGAGGCAGTTGAAAAATACGGTTGGCATAGTAGAGGTAGGAGATACTTCCAGTGACTAAAAAAGAGGCTAGAAAAGTATCTAAAAAGGCACTCACTTGTGCGGTTGAGTTCCCCCACATGGCAGGAAAAAAGTTGCGACGAAATTTTTGTGTGTCTTGTTGGATGATTTTGCTTTTGGAGTGAAGATATTGTAACCCACCTATAAGGAGCTTCATAAGTCCGAGTTTATACAGTGTGATAAGATGCACTGTGAGTTGCAAAATACCACCAACAACAACTCCAAAACTGAGGGCATAAACAATTTTTGAGGCTTCTTGATGCTGCGAAAAAAGGAGTGCTGCTATGAGTGAAAGGTTGAGCAGGGCAGTGCTAAACGCAGTTGTGGCAAAATGGTGCTTATACTGCAAAATACCACTGAGAAAAGTCATGCTGAAAATGAGTGGCAGGTACCAAAAATTGATAGCAACATAGGGTGCTGCAAGTGCTATGGTGTGCGCATCAAAACCAACGGCAATCGCTTTTGTAAAGAGTGCAGGGAGCAAATTTACAAGGAGAGTGATAAGTAAAATAATGGATAGAAAGATTAAAAAAATGTGCACACTAAAAACAGCCTTATGTCTTGTTCTTGCAAATGCAGGGATGAACACCTGTGTAAATGCCCCTTCTGCAAAGATACGACGAAAAAGATTGGGTAGTTTAAAAGCAATAAAAAAAATATCGCTATAAATGTTTGCCCCAAGGGCAGAGGCTGTGAGTAAGTCTCTGATAAAACCTAAAATGCGTGAGAGTAAAATTCCGAAACTATTGGTGAATATGGCTTTAAACATGGGCTTCTTTTTATTTTTACATAATTTTAACAAATATTTCGTTAAACTATAGACTAAAAAAAATTGAGCGGGTGGCTTATGGCATTATTTGGAACACAAAAAGAGACAGTTGCTAAAACAAGTAGAGTACGAACGACTGTTGTGCGTACGAAGAATGTGGTGAGTGAATTACAAAAAGTTGCCAAATCATATGAAGTTTCTGTGGAGAGTTTAGATTTTAATATACTCGAGGTACAGACCTTTACACGTATGAATGAAGAGAATAAAGAGGGAGAATGGGAACTTTTACCAGCCGATGAACTTTACCAACTTGATGAAGAGTCTGCACTGCTGAATCCATTTTTTCAAATTAAACAGATGTATGAGGTGGAAATTTTTTCAAAAAATGTTGAAGAAGACCCATATAGAGATTTTAAACTCGCTATTGGTGCCAATGCAAGTAAATGCAAAATATACCTGAGTATTATGGCAAATTCCCATGTGAAGTACAATAGGCATTTTGAACAAGAGTTTGAAATTATGGTGCAAAAGAAAAAGTTGCGAGCAGGTATTTTACTCAATGTTTTTGATGAGATGATGCAAGATGTTATCTCTCAAGTGACAGCATATGTGCGAGTGCAACAAGAAGTAACATACAATAAGAATGAAACCATTCTTATTGCACAGGGTTATGAGCCGACACCAACTGTGGATGATGCTTTAGTGCTTCATTATGATAAAAAACAGGATATAGATGAAAAAACAAAAATAGATTATGCCCAGCGTGGATTTATAAAAGATGTCCAAAAAGGGGAAGTGCTTATAGAATACATTAAGCCAAAAAAAGGCAAAGCAGGACGGGATTGTCGTGGAAAATTTTTAGCACCTACTGAGCCACATGTAAAAAATGAACCAAAATTTAGTGTAGATGACACCATTAAAGTACTTGAAACAGAAATTTCTATACAGTATATTGCCAATGAAAACGGTTATATTGCTTTTGAAAATAATACATATCGTCTCAAAACAGATGTTGAGATTAAAGAGATTAGTTTTAAAACAACAGGCTCTATTATTACGGGGATTGATTCAGATGTTTCTATTAATGTTGCTGAAAAAGATGTCTTAAAAGAGGCGATTGGAACGGGGATGGTTGTTGAGGTTACTGAGATTGATATTGATGGAAATGTGGGGCAAAATGCCAAGGTGACAGCACTCAAGGCAAATGTCGGAGGGCAAACACATAAAACAGCAACCATTACAGCAGATAACTTAGACATTAATGTGCATAAGGGTAGTGCTTTTGGAAAAAATATTCATATTACTCGTTTAGAACATGGGAGTGTTGATGGGGAGTTTGTGAACATTGGACAAGCTTTAGGGGGAAAAATTAAAGCCAAAGAGATAAATCTTGAAGTTTGTGCTTCGCATGTTGAGGCAACTGCATCAAAATATATAGAGATTCAGAAGCTTTTAGGCAGTGAAAATACATTTACTATTGACCCCGCTGTGCAAGAAGATCAACAAGTAAGCCTTTTAGAACTTGACAAAAAAATTGGTGAGCAAAAGCAGTTACTCAAACGGACACTTAAAGAGTTAGACACACAAACAAAACTGATTAAAGAGTCCACAACTGCGTTTAATGATGTTAAAAAACGACTGATAAACTACAAGAAAAAAGGGATTAAAATGCCCGCCTCCTTTGTTGCCCAATATAAAAAATTTCAAGATATGCAGACAGCCTATAAAGAGTTAGAATATACAAAAAAAACACAAGAAAATGAACTTTTACAACTCCAAACACAACGAGATTCTTTTCAAGACCATATTACACAAGCCCGTATTATCAATCGTGATCGCTGGATTGGATTTAACGAAATACACTTTCATCTTGTGAGCCCAAAATTAGAATTAGTTTATAAACCACAAGAGGGTTCAAGTGAAAAAATCTTTGGGGTAGTAGAGGTCGCTGAGGGTGAGTATGAAATTCAAGCACTTAAAGAGTAAAGGGAAGCATTTATGATAGTAGGATTAAAGGGAAATATTGTTTATAAAGAGCCAGGTTTTGTCCATATAGATGTGCAGGGAGTTGTGTATGAAGTGTTTATCTCTTTGCAGACTTTTTCAGCCATTACAGAAGAGACACATTTTTTATATACAACACAGATTATTCGTGAAGATGCACAGCTTCTTTTTGGGTTTTTACAGATGAGTGAAAAAAAGATGTTTGCACGACTCATTAAAATCAATGGAGTAGGGCCAAAAGTGGCTATGGCAATTTGTTCGACATATTCGCCTGAGCAATTTGCAAAAGTTATTAATAATAAAGATATGAACGGGGTGAAAAAAGTTCCTGGAATTGGACCAAAAAGTGCAGGAAGAATTTTAGTAGAACTTGTTGGTTTTGATGCAGAACTTTTAGCTTCATCAGGGGATGCTTCTGAGAGTTCTCTTGCGTTTGCACAGGCAACAGAGGCATTGGAAGCCTTAGGATTTAAAAAAGATAAAATATCGAAAGTTTTGAGTAGTTGTAGTGCTAATGATACAGCATCTTTAGTCAAAGAAGCCTTGAAGTTGTTATAATGCACATACAAGGGAAGATACTCTTTTTTAATGAAAATGATGGCAAAGGGATTATTATTACTGCCACAAGGGAGAAGATAGATTTTCGAGTTTCTGAGTGGGATGATTATGAGTTGATGCCTGAGAAAGGTTTGGCAGTTGTTTTTGATTTGGAGAATGCGAATGCAGTGCATATTGTAGCAGAGGAAAATTATGTTGAAGATGAAATTTTAGATGAAGATTTTCAAGAAGAAGATGAAGATGAAGATTGCCAAGAAGAGTATGAAGAATTTCAAGAAGATGAAGATACAATTGTAGAACCCCACGAGGCCTTTGAAGAGGAAGTTCTTATTGATGTTTTAGAAGATACAGAGTGCGATGTTTTAAAAGCAGAACGCCCTCAGAGTATTACAAATACTTTAAATCTCTCGAGCGCAATTAAAAATTATTTTACTATGATAAAAGAAAATATTGATAAACGCAAGGCATATAAAAATGCCGAGGGACGACTTGAATACCTTCTCGTGCGGCGTTTTTTATGGACAACATATAATAATTTAACAGAGATTGATATAAAAATCATTACTCCTAAAATACGCTCTTTAGGCGAAGATTTGACTAAAATGAGTAATATTTATGATGATTTTAGACGAAAAATAAAGTATCCAAAATTAGCTTATGCAGAGGTTTTTTTAGCATCACAAGCGGAGTATTTAAAAATACGAGAAGGTGCGCAAAAGATTATCGAAAAACTTGAAAGATTACGCCTTGATGAACAAACCATAGGTGCCTTAAAAGAGGTGCGTAAAAAAGAGCTTGAAGAGAGTATAGACTCAGAACAGTTCACTGCTTTAGAGGATGAGTTTAAATCTTTAAGTGGTACCTATGTAGATGTGGTGCATATGATGGCGGAACTTGATGAACGGTATAAAGTAGATATGAAGTTACTAACAGATTTTGAGCAAGAGTATAGAGAAGATTTTTATAAACTCTTTGCTGTTGAAGCGAAAAAACATGAATCTGATTTAGTAGATATTTTAAATGCTCAGGCTTATATATTTGACTTGCAACTGTGGCATAAAGCCAAACACTCAAAATCAATCAAGGCACATTTTAAACAATCTTCTATTTCTGGAGAGCTCAATACCCGTACCTATTTAAAATATTACCTGAGTACCCAAGATGAAACAAAAGCAACGGAGGAGACGAGAAAGCTTTTTAAACTTTATGAGTATTTGAGTTCGATTCATAAAGAGTATATTTTAGTTGTTATGGCAACCCCTCAAGATGCACTTGATTATGAATCTTCAATTAAATCTATGCAAAAATCTTATGAAGTAAAAACTTTTATAGATGAACTCGGTGCCATCAAATGGGCGATGAAAAATAGTGTGAAAGTTTTGGTTTTGGAAGATGAATTGGTAAAGGTCAGAGCAGAACGCTTTATTGAAATTTATGCCAAAAATGTACTCTCTAAACCAAAAATAGTGCTCATCGGAGAGAAGCCAAAAAATAGTAAAATTTCTATAGAAAAGTTACTCCAAATAGGAGTCTCGGCACGACTTGTTGCACAAGCGGTACGGGATTGTGTAGAAACAAAGTAAAGGGCACCACAAAAGGATTACACAAAACTTTTGGTTCCTCTCACATCATAAAGGTCTTTATATCGAAAAGTGAGGAGGTTTTGCATAATTGCAAAGAGTATCATAAAGTTGATAAAACTGCTGCCTCCATAACTAAACATAGGTAGAGGAACCCCGACAACAGGTGCATACCCTATAGTCATAGAAATATTGACTCCCATATAAATAAAAATCATAAAAGAGATGGCAACTGTCACAACTTTAATAAAATAATCTTTATTGATATAACTTAAACTAAAAAGATGTAAAATGAGCGTGACATAGGTTAAAATGAGGGCCAGTGCCCCTAAAAATCCTGTTCTCTCAACAACAAAGGCAAAAATGAAATCACTTGTTGCTATGGGTAAAAAACGCATCTGTGTTTGTGTGGCATCTTCTTTACTTTTTCCCATCCAACCACCAGATCCAATAGCAATGATAGATTGTTGCACATGATAGGATGGCTTTTCAGATAAAAAGTCTGTAATTCGTGTTCTTTGGTAGTCGTGCAAGGCAAATTTATACACAAGTGGAGAGACGAGTAAAACAGTGCTAAAAATTACAAACCAAATTTTCCAATAGACACCAATATAAAATAAAATCCCATAGCCAATGAGTAAAAGTACCATAGCCGTACCCAAATCGGGCTCTTTGGCAATGAGAATAAAGGGGAGTAAAATATAGAGACTGATTTTTAAAAAATCTTTTACTCGGTAGCCCTCTTGGGGAGGAGGATTTTTACTGATGAGGTATGCAAGCATAAGAATGAGTGCTGGTTTGACAAACTCTGAGGGTTGAATGGTTGCATTAATGAAGGGAATGCTAATCCAACGCTGTGCCCCAAGACGTGCATGTCCAAAAAATTCGACAGCCAGTAAAAGCCCGATATTCGCCCAGTAAATCAGTGGAATCATCCAACTCATGCGTCGAATAGGGAGTAAAAAGATGCCAATATAGGTAAAAGTGGCGATGGTGACATACGCCATCTGCTTTTCTGCCAAGGCAGGAACAACTTCACCAATGAGCCAATTGGAGCCAATCACCAAAGGAAGTATCAATATGATGGAAAAAAAGTCAAATTGTGCTAAAATACTCTTATCAAATCTCCACAAACGAGTAACTCCAAATAATTATTATCACATTGTAGCATAAAGGGAAGGAAATGAGAGAAGAAAAAGAGTATGTGAGTGGAAATACAGAGCGATTAGATGTTTTTTTAAGCCAAGCCCTAGGGCAAACACGCTCACAGATTGCACAACTGATAAAACAAGGGGCTGTTTTTGTAGAAAATAAAAAAATTGCACGTGCAGGCATGAAACTCAAAATCAATCAAAAAGTACGAGTTATTTTTCCTGAACCGACACATAAAGAAGCCCTTGATGTTGATTTTGATGTTGCAATTCTTTATGAAGATGAGGATGTTCTTGTCATTAATAAACCAAGTGGTGTGACGGTGCATCCAGCACCAAGTGTGAAAGAAGCGACCTTGGTGGATTGGTTAAAACATAAAGGCATTCGACTCTCTACTATTAGCGGGGAAGAACGCCATGGAATTGTGCATCGCCTCGATAAAGGAACAAGTGGAGCAATGGTGATTGCAAAAAACAATGAGGCACATGAGTTTTTATCACTGCAACTGCAAGATAAAAGTATGGGGCGCTACTATTTAGCCGTAGTAACACCTCCACTTAAAGAGGATATTACGATAGTGGAGTCTAATATTGGTCGGAGTGCACATAACCGTTTGAAGATGGCTTGTGGTTTAGAACATGGAAAATATGCAAAAACAGTCTTTAAAAACTTAGCACTCTCTAAGGATGAAAAAACACAACTTATAGCCTGTAAACTTTTTACAGGACGTACACATCAAATACGGGTACATTTAGAGAGTTTGAATCGTCATATTTTAGGCGATCATATTTATGCACAGAGTCCTAAAATAGAGAAAACGGAACGAATTTTGCTACATGCTTACATCATATATTTTAAGCACCCAAAAACGAAAGAGAAGGTGTTTTTTCAAGCAAACTTTGATGATGTTATGCAGAAAAATTTAGAGAAAAAATTTAATTTGGAGGATATAAATGAACATATACAAATCGATACTCTTATTCGCAGCTTCAATGCTGCTCTTTAGTGGATGTGTAGGAACACCCAAGCCAAAAGAAGAAACAACCATAGATGCAACTTTGCCTATTGTGACATTAACGCAACATGGTGTTGTGACAGATATGAAAGCGATAGGGTTTGAGTGGAAGAGTATTACTGACCCAAGAGTGCAAGGAATATACATATACAAAGCGGCTCCTGATGGAGACAAAGGCTTAGGAAGTTTAGAGTATTACACAACCATCAAAGGAAGATTTTCTACACATTATATCGATAGTGATGTAGAGCCAAGTACAACTTATAATTATTCATTTAAAACATTTAGTAAAGATGCAGAGGGTAAGGCAAGTAAACTTGTTGTTGTGACATCAAAAAAAGTCCTTGCATCTGTTTCTTGGATCCATGCACAAACAGGGATGCCACGCAGTGCAAAAATTATTTGGCGACCACATAACAATGAGATTGTAGAGTCTTACATTATAGAACGCAGTACTTTAGAAGATGATGAATGGGAAAAGCTTGCAAGTGTAGAAGGGCGCTTGCGTGCTGAGTATATAGACAAAGATTTAAAAGATAATTATGTTTACAAATACCGCATACGAGCCAAAACATATAATGGCATTGTCTCAACACCAAGTGCTGTTGTTAAAGTAGTGACAAAAGCCTTGCCTTTAGGGGTTACAAACATCAAAGCAAGTAACAATTTAGCCAAAAAAATCAAAGTAACTTGGAGTCCATCGACTGCAAAAGATTTTGATTTGTATAATGTTTACCGTGCACAAAGCCTTAATGGAGACTATAAATTAGTCGCAACCCTGCATAATCCAGTCTATGTTGATGAAGATATAAAAAAAGATGGTGAAAGTCATTTTTATAGAGTGAGTGTTGTGGATAAAGATGGTTTAGAATCTGAACATGATGCTGTGTCTGTGCAAGGGATGAGCCTGATTAAACTCAATCCGCCTGCAATTTTTAATGCCTCCCTTGATGGCAATAAAATAGAGATTGTTTGGGGAAGAAGTGACCCGAGAACAAAAAGTTATATTATTAGAAGAAAAGAACAACAGGGTTGGTTTGATACAAAAGTAGAGGAGTATAAAAACCTCACAAACACACACTTTATAGATAACCGTATTGTCAATAATGCAACATATACCTATGTGATTTATGCTGTAGATAAAAATGGCATTGTTTCTCAACCAAGTATAGAGATTAAACTTAAAACACAAGAGTCTGATAAGCTTATAGACCCACAAGAAAATCCTGTAGATGCGAATCCAAATGCAGGAAAAGTTGCACCGACAAAGCATCGTGGAACGAGTGTTGTCGCTCCAACAGAAGATTTAGATATGAGTGGTCTCTAGTGCCGCATTTACATATAAAAAAATTTAAAAGTATCGACTTTCCTGCAAAGGAGGGTGGTATTACTTTTGGATTTCTTGCGACAAATCATAACAATAATGCTGAACACCTCGTGAGTGTGCAAGTAGATGAGGATGCTTTTTTTCTCTTAGCAAAAGAGGAAGAGGGCAGATCCCTTTTAAAGTCCGATAAACTGACGCGTCCTGCCTCCATTTATAATGTGCATAAGGCACTGCTGGCTTATGCAAAGTTGGCTGATTTGGAGGTCGTGGCTTCAAATGTGCCTGAGGTACAAAAAAATGTGCATCTTCAAGAAGTAACAGCCCTTAAAAGTATAGATTTTTTTGCACACAACTTTCCACAGGAGAAAGAAGTTCGTATAGAAGTAGGGTTTGGCTCAGGACGTCATCTTCTGCATCAAGCTGCACAAAATCCAGAAATTTTGTTTATAGGCATTGAGATACACCGTCCTTCGATTGAGCAGGTGTTAAAGCAAGTGAGTATTCAAAAACTTGATAATTTATTGGTGCTTGATTATGATGCTAGACTTTTTATGGAGTTGGTGCCTTCAAATATTGTTGGAAAAATTTATGTGCATTTTCCTGTCCCATGGGATAAAAAGCCTCATCGTCGTGTGATTTCAACTTCGTTTATTGAAGAGTCTCGCCGTATTTTAAAAGTGGGTGGTACTTTGGAGTTACGCACTGATAGTGAGAACTACTATGCTTACTCGTATGAAACTTTTATTGCATTTCATAAAACAAGCTTGCAAATCAATAAAAACAAAGATATCGCGGTGACTTCTAAGTATGAAGCACGATGGAAAAAGCAGGAAAAAAATATTTATGATGTGACCATGATAAATGAGGAAGAGTCTGAAGCATTGCAGATAGAGGGCTCTTTTGATTTTGATACCTTGGCAAGTGAGAATGACTTCTTGCTTGCACTGCATGCAAAAACAGAGCGGTTTGAAGGTGGATTTATTCATTTTGAGAGAGTCTTTGAGATAGATGCTGGTGTTATGCTGCGTTTGTCTATGGGGAGCTTTGATAGACCAGAACATCTCTATCTTGTGATTGAAAACACAGAGCCAAGATATTTCCCGAGTGCACCTTTAAAGTCAAAAAGCAATTTACGAGCCCATCAATTTTTAAAGAGAGTTTTACATGGATAAGGTAATTATTGCCGATAATTTATCACTTGCATATTCTGATGATGAGACTATCATTAATAAAGTAAAATTTTCTATTGACAGTGGAAGTTTTGTTTTTATTACCGGTGCGAGTGGGAGTGGAAAATCGACACTTTTAAAATCACTCTATGGAGCATTAAACCCTCAAGAAGGGAGTTTAGTTGTTGGTGGGGTACAGCTTAAAGGGGTTTCAAGTTCAAAACTTAATTTTTTACGTAAGCATATCGGCATTGTTTTTCAAGATTATAAGCTTGTAAAAGAGTGGACGATTGAGAAAAATATTATGCTGCCTTTGCTGATTAATGGTTATGAAAAAGGGGTGACACAAAATCAAGTGGATTCACTTTTAAAACATGTGCGTTTGAAACATCAATCAGGAAAATATCCTCAAGAATTAAGTGGTGGAGAACAACAGCGTGTGGCGATGGCACGGGCACTTTCACATAATCCTATTTTGATTTTAGCGGATGAGCCAACAGGAAACTTGGATGATTATTCGGCTGAGCTGATTTGGAATTTACTTGTCGGCGCGAATGAGCAGCTTAAAACGACTGTTATTGTTGTAACACACCATATTCCTGAGACGATAAAAGTAGATTATAAGCATTACCATATAGAATTTGGGAGAATTAATGAAGTCAATTAAAAATCATTTATCTTTAGTAATTGCCTTAGTGAGTATTCTGTTTTCTGTACAAATTTTGCTTATTTCAGAGCGTTCAATCAGTGCCTACAAAGAAAAATTAGCACATGATTACTCGCTTGTTGTTGTTGCACAAAAAAAGCTCAACACAGCAGAGATACGCAAAGAAAATAGCATTATTGCTCAAGTGACACAGCTCTCCCCAGACAATGTCATTCAACGACTCAATACAGGGATGAGCCAGAAAAATATTGCACTCTTAAAACTCACCTTGCCAAAATTTTATAATATTAAGTTAAAGTACTATCCAAGTTCGAGTGAAATAGATATTTTGACAAAAAAATTGCTTCGTAAGCCCTTTATTACGAAAGTAGAAAATTTTTCCAATACTCATGATTTAACCTATAAACTTTTGCTTTTATTTAAAAAAGTGATTACAATTTTTTCTGTTTCTATGTTGATTGTTACCATGTTGTTAATTTTTAAAGAACTTAAAATTTGGCAATTTAAACATAATGAGCGGATGAATATTATGGGGCTTTTTGGGGCACCTTTATGGATGCGTTCTGCAATACTCTTTCGCCTTTCTATAGTCGATGCGCTCATTGCAACTGTTGTGAGTTTTCTTCTTTTTACTATGATAGCTTCTGATGATTGGATTCATGAACAATTTGATTCTATTGGCATAACAGTAAAAATCTTTGATCCGTTTTCAGATTTGATGATTTTAACAGCGATTGCGATTGTCGTTTCTATTGTTTTATCTTTATTGATTATATTGGGACATAAAGAAGAGGTATGATTCGTTTATTTTTAAGCCTATTCGCTCTTTTTTCACTGCTCAATGCCAAAGCAGACATTGATAAAAAAATTACAACAGTCAGTACGAAGCTTCACTCCTTTAGTCAAAATTATTTGAATCTCAATAATAAAATGGCACTCACAGCAAAAGCTATTTTAAAACAAAAACATGAGTTAGATAAGCAAAATCGTTACCTTGCACAACTCAAGGCTGAACTTAAAAACAAGGCAACAATTTATAAAAAAAATAGTGGGGTCTTAAGTGCATATCAAAAACAACAACAGAGTCTCAAACAAAAACAATCAAAAATAGAAGAAAAACTTGTTTTTTTGATTGCACAAAGTGTCACACTCTCTATTATGCTTGATGAGAAACAGAGTACGAGTAGTGATGCTTTGATTGAGTTTGAAGTTTTAGAAAATATGCTTAAAAAGTCCAAAGAACAAGTGAAAAAACTCAACACTCTCTTTTTTGCCAATAGCAATGTGATTGAAGATTTGCATGTGAAAACAAAAAGATTGCAAAAAGAGATTAGCAGTATTGATCAGAAAAAGAAAAAATTGCTCCAAACGCAAAGGGCAAATAAACTCGCATTGAAAAAGCTGCAAAAAGATAAAGCAGCGTATAAAAAGAAACTCCAATTATTGCTCTCCAAACAAGACTCTTTGAAAAAAACATTGGCAAAATTAAATATTATTAAAATAGATGCGATTAAAAAAGCCAAAGAGGAAAAGTTGAGAAAAGAGGCATTTAAAAGAAAAAAAATAGCCCTCAATAATGACAATTTGCCAAAGGTCAAAAAACATGGAAGTAGTTACCAGAGTGTCAAAACGAAAAAGTACAGGGGTCCAAAAACCATAGCACCTTTAGACCATTACACAATTAGTAAAAAATATGGAACCTATACCGATCCTATTTATGGCATTAAAATCTTTAATGAGTCTATTTCTCTTAAGGCAAAAAAACCAAACGCTCGTGTTAAAACTGTCTTTAATGGGAAGGTGATTTATGCTGATAAAACAGCTGTCTTGAAAAATATCGTGATTGTTGAGCATAAAAATGGTTTACATACTATTTATGCCAATCTTTCGCAAATATCACCCCATATTAAAAAAGGGCAAAAAATTAAAAGAGGCTATACGATTGGACGTGTGAAAAATGAATTGATTTTTGAAGTGACTCAAAAGTCATACCATATTAATCCTATTAGACTTTTTCAATGATTTATAGTTGTTTTAAATTTGAGTGGCTATAATTGTCGTAGAAAAGATGTGGAGCAGTTATGGAAGATAAAATGCATGTAAATACACAAAACCAGAAAAAGAAAAAAACAAGGAAAAAGGGTTCTTTTTCCTCACAAACAGTGAATCTTCAAGATTATTTTTTTATGCCTGAGGGAACAGAATTTTTCTTTTATACATTTTATTTTTTAGCTATTCCTTATATTACAGGAGCTATCTTTCTCTTTTTTGCAGTTGCAGGCGGTGATTTTGGCAACTTTATGCTGCTTGATATGGCACAAGCCTTTGTTGTGTGGGCGATTGGATATGAGATAGTTGCAACCGTAAGTTTGCTCTGGATTCTGAGCTTATATATACGATATGACAACGAAGCGTAAGCAGACTCTTTAATAGAAACCTATTTTTAGATATAATTTCAAAAATCTAAACGATAGAGAGAAATATGAACTTTATTCAAACACGTGGTAATGATGCAAACAAAGCTCAGAGTGTTACTTTTTCCCAAGCTATTTTAGCACCGATAGCCTCTTTTGGCGGACTCTATGTTCCCCAAGAACTGCCAGACCTAGGAGAAGCTTTTTTACAAAAGCATCTTAACTCCTCTTATAAAACCTTAGCTGCAGATATGCTTGCTCGTTTTGAGATAGATATTGCACAAGAAGTGATTGATGAAGCACTTGATTTATATGATGCCTTCGATGATGCATCGAATCCTGTGCCTGTTGTCAAAGTCAAAGAGAACTTATATGTTAGTGAGCTTTATCATGGCCCAACACGTGCATTTAAAGATATGGCACTACAACCTTTTGGGGTTGTTCTCTCTTCTATTGCACAACAAAGGAAAGAGAATTATCTCATTTTAGCTGCTACAAGTGGTGATACAGGCCCTGCTGCACTCGAAACATTTAAAAATAGAGAAAATGTTCAAGTCGCTTGTCTTTACCCTGATGGAGGTACAAGTGATGTCCAGCGTTTACAGATGGTGACTGAGGATGCAAAAAACCTCAAAGTGATTGGTATTCATGGTGTGTTTGATGATGCACAAAATGCACTCAAACGGCTTTTAGCAAGCGAGGAGTTTCAAAGCGCTTTAAAAGAGAAAAATGTTTCTCTCTCTGCTGCAAACTCTGTGAATTTTGGGCGTATTATTTTTCAGATTATTTATCATATTCACTCTTATTTAGAACTTGTGCGTCAAAACGCAATAAGTTTAGGTGAAAAAGTGTACCTCAATGTTCCAAGTGGAAACTTTGGGAATGCTTTAGGTGGGTACTATGCTTGGAAAATGGGACTTCCTGTTGAAAAAATCATTATATCTTCCAATGAAAACAACATCTTGACCAAACTCATTAAAACTGGAAAATATGATTTACGAGATAATGCAGTAGTGGGTACGACTTCGCCTGCTATGGATATTTTAAAATCTTCAAATGTTGAACGAATTTTATTTGACTTATTTGGTGATGTGCGAACAAAAGAGCTCATGCAGAGTTTAGAAGAGAATAATTTTTATGAGTTAAACGCAGAAGAACTTACACAACTACAAGAGAAGTTTGATGCTGATTTTTGTACTGGTGCTGAGGGAAAAGCCTATATTAAAGCGACTTTTGAAAATGATGCTTATTTGATGGACCCGCATACTGCTACTTGTATGAAATCATTTGAGACATGCTCCAATCCAGCCATTAAAACAATCGCGTATTCTACAGCAGAGTGGACAAAATTTTCACCAGTCATTGCCAATGCTCTCACAGGTGAAAAAGATGCCCATGATATTGATGCTCTCAAATCTATTTCTGCCGTTGCAAACTTGGAAATACCGAGTATGATTCAAGGGCTTTTTGACAAAGAAGTGACACAAAAAACGATTATTGAAAAAGAAAAAATAGAACAAGAAATTTTAAAATTTTTATAAACAAAGGAAAAAAATGAGTAAATATAGTGCTTTATTTGAAGATGAAGATGATATCTTCGCAGGCTCTCCAGAGTCAAGATTGATGGATGTTGTTTTTCATGCAAATAACGATATAGTGAGACAAGAATTAACAAACTTTATAACAAAAGCAGCCACCATGGAGTTGATGTTAGAAGAGCATGTAGGGGATGATATTGATGGTGCTGTAAAAAGTTATAATGCAAATCACCTTGGTGACGCAGATGAGAAGGCGAAAAGTCTTTATATAGAGCTGATGGGAGCTATTCTCTCTCAAAGCGAATAACTTTTTGCAACTGTTTTTACAAGTTTTTTTCTTTGTAGTATTGAGTGTCAGTGCTACTTTTGCTAATGATTTTAAAGATATTAAAAAAATTGCTTTAAAAAAGGATGAGCAAAAGAAAATTCTTGTAAAATATGACACCTATAAAAAACTTTTTATATTTAGATGGACACTGTACAAAAATGATGGACTGGTTATTCATCGGAAGTATGATGGGATTGTTGGGCAAAATATTCTCTATTTAAACCATCAAAACCAAAGTTTTCGCTTTGATTTGAAGCCTCGTGGGGCGGATGCTTATAATGTACCCTATATGCTAGTTAAATTTAAAAAGTTTGATTTTAAAAAGCAGAAGGCTCTTTTTGAGCTTTTTGTTTCTGATAAGCAAAATCAGATTGAAATAGAATATCTAAAAAAGTGAGCCTATGCAACGAGTAGAAGCAGAGATACAAAGATTGGTGCAAGAGTGTGATTATGAGGAAGTGACAAGATTGTTTGCACAACTCAGTGGTGGCAAGCGTTTACGTGCGAAGTTGATTTTAAAAATTGCATCTTCTCATGAGAAGGCACCACTTTTAGCTGCTATTGTTGAGCTTATTCATGGGGCTTCTTTGCTGCATGATGATGTGATAGATGAGGCACAAACACGAAGAGGGCTTACTTCGGTCAATGCGAGTGAGGGGAGTAAACAGGCGGTTATGCTTGGGGATATTTTATACTCCAAAGCATTTACAGAACTTGTTGTGTTTGATACATCCATTGCAAAAACCATAGCATCGGCTGTTACCTCTTTGAGTAAGGGGGAGATGATGGATGTCAAAATGGCAGAAACTTTTAATAGTGATGCAAAAAAATATCTTGATATGCTCTACTTAAAAACAGCGACACTCATAGAAGCAACGGCTGTTGCTGCGGCACTCCTTGTTGGTAAAGATGCGACTAAATATGCCCTGTATGGAAGAAATTTAGGGCTCTCCTTTCAAATTATTGATGATATTTTAGATATAACAGCAGATGCAAAAACCTTAGGAAAACCAGCGATGAATGATTTTGTGGAAGGCAAATGTACTCTGCCATATATTTATCTCTATCATGAGTTAGATACGCAAGAGAAACAAAAACTGCGCTCTTTTCATGCCAAAGAGATACAAAAAGAGCAGACAGCATGGATACAAGAGAAAATGCATGAACATGGCAGTGTGGAGAAGTCATTTCAGCTTGCACAAGAACTCTCCAATGAAGCAAAAAATGCTTTGAGCAACGAAAAAGAACTTGTTGCTATTTTAGATACTATGATACAAAGAAGTTACTAATGCACTATTTAAATATAAGTTTTACCCATAAAAATTCCAACCTTGACATAAGAGAAAAACTCTCTTTTTCTGATGATGCAGAGAAACATAGCTGTTTGAAAACCCTTTTAGCAAGTGAGACTATTAAGGGGGCTATCTTAATTTCTACCTGTAATAGAATGGAAGTGATGATAAACTGTACTGATGTGAGAAAAGCGACACAAGAGACACTCAAACACTTGAGTCATCGGGCAGGCTTAGATGAGCAAACATTAAAAGAACATGCCGACATTTTCGATGATAGTACAGCAATTCACCACCTTTTTAGTGTGGCGGCATCTTTAGACTCTATGGTGCTTGGTGAAACGCAGATTGTTGGACAACTTCGCGATGCTTTTCGATTTTCACATGATAATGGCTACTGCGGTAAAAAACTTGCCCGTGCGATGAAAAATGCTTTTGTCTGTGCTGCAAAGGTGAGAAATACAACAGAAATTTCTTCAAAACCTGTTTCGATGGCGAGTGTTTCTGTAGCGAAACTCAAATCTTTAGTGCCTGATCTTAAGGGAAAAAAAGCCCTTGTTGTAGGTGTGGGTGAAATGTCGGAGATTACAGCAAAACATCTTGTGGGTGCAGGAGTGGATGTTTACATTGCAAATAGAACGCAGCATAAGGCAGAAAAACTTGCTCTTGAGTGTGCGGCAAATACAGTACCTTTTTCGCAACTTGCGCATCTTGTAAATGAGTTTGAGATTCTTTTTACAGCGACTTCAGCACCTGAACCAATTATTACAGACAGTATCGTCAAGCCATCTGATTTTGAGCGTTATTGGTTTGATTTGGCATTGCCACGAGATATAGAGTGTCAAGAAGATGCAAAAATTCACTCCTATGTGATTGATGACTTAACTGCCATTGTCGATGATAATTTAGAGTTTCGAGAAAACGCAGCACGTGAGGCACACGGAATTATTGGACGTGCTGTTGTAGAATTTTTTGATTGGCTCAGCGCACAAGATATAGAACCGACAATTAAAGAGATTTATAAAAAAGCCAATACTGCAGCACAAAAAGAAGCACAGCGGGCAGTAGCAAAGAAATACATTCCACCAGAGTATGCAGATGAGGCACAAAAAATGTGTGAACAAGCCTTAAAAACTTTTTTACATGAGATAACAGCCAACATACGAAGTGGTTTAGATGATTTTAAATCAGAACTTATAAGCGGAGCAATGACTTCGATAAGAAAACAAGAAGCGAGTCAAAATTCATGAGAAGAAGTAGAGCCTTTATCCCCACATCCAAAGAAGCACCTTCAGATGCTACCTTAGCCAGTCATATTTATTTAGCCCGTGCAGGCTTTATCTCGCAAGTTGCTGCGGGACTCTATAACTATATGCCTTTAGCAAAAAAAGTGATTAAAAAAATTGAAAATGTTATCAATGAAGAGATGAGCAGAGTCGGTGCACAAGAGGTAGAACTCTCTTTTGTAACACCAGCAGATTTATGGGCAGAGTCAGGACGCATTGAGAAATTTGGTAAAGAGTTGTTGCGTTTTAAAGATAGAAAAGAGAATCTTTTTGTTTTGGGGCCAACACATGAAGAGATGATGGTCGATTTAGTGCGTAATCGTGTTACTTCTTACAAAAATTTACCACTGAACTTGTACCAAATGAAAACAAAGTTTCGTGATGAAGCAAGACCGCGTTTTGGTTTAATGCGTGGGCGTGAGTTTATTATGAAAGATGGCTACTCTTTTCATGCAAGTACAGAAGATTTAGACCGTGAATTTGAGAGCATGGAACAAGCCTATAAAACAATACTCACTCGTTTAGGCTTAGAGTATCGTGTGGTTGAAGCCGACAGCGGGGCAATTGGTGGGAGTGGAAGTAAAGAGTTGATGGTGATTGCTGATAGTGGTGAAGACACGATCGCTATTTGTTCAAAGTGTGAATATGGTGCAAATATTGAAGCTGCAAAACGCAGTTTTAATCCTAATCCTCCAGAAGCTCCAGAGGCAGAATTTAACAAGTTCTTAACTCCTGATATTAAGAGTATCGAAGATTTAGCAGATTTTTTAAAAATAGATGCTTATTACACCATCAAATGTGTTGCAAAACGGGTGGTGTATGAAGATGAGAGTGAGATAGTACTTTTCTTTTTACGTGGTTGTGATAATTTACAAGAAGTCAAAGCGATAAACGCAACAGATGCCCTAGATATTGTGGATGTGACAGAAGAAGAACTCAAAGAAATTGGGATAGTCCCAGGCTTTATCGGGCCACTTGACCAAGATAAAGCAAAACATGTCATTGATTGTGAACTCAAAAATGCACGCAATATGGTCTGTGGTGCCAATGAGCAAGATTATCACTATGTGGGTGTCGATATGAAAGTGCTTGAGGATGTTGCCTACTTTGCAGAGATAGCAGAGGTTAATGAGGGTGATACTTGCCCACATTGTGAGGGAACTCTAAGCTTTACAAAAGGTATTGAGGTTGGGCATATTTTTAAACTTGGTACGACATATTCAGAAGCTTTAAAAGCAGAGTACCTCGATGAAAACGGTAAAACACAGCCTTTTATTATGGGAACATATGGCATGGGAGTTTCACGTTTAGTAGCGTCAGTTATTGAGCAACACCATGATGAGAAGGGGTGTATTTGGACAAAAGAGACCGCTCCTTATAGTGTGAATATTATGATTTCAAATATTAAAAATGAAGCACAAGTAGCACTTGGAGAGTCTCTCTATGCACAACTGCAAGAAAAAAATGTAGAAGTGATGCTTGATGATAGAAAAGAACGCTTTGGTTTTAAGATGAAAGATGCTGAACTTATTGGATTTCCATATACGATTATTATCGGTAAAGAGCTTGACAATGGTGCTGTGCAAATTTATGAGAGAAAAACGCAAGAGAAGCAAACAGTTGCTGTTGATAGTGTGTTTGATACCCTAATGGAACTGCTGTAAATGCTCTATTTCTTCATTTATATGTTTTTAGAGGTGATTGTCTCTGTAAACATATCGTCTGCGATTGGCGGGCTTGCAACTTTTTTTGAAATTATATTGAGTGCCTTTGTAGGACTCTCTATCTTAGTGAATTTTAGAAAAACTTTAGTAGAAAATATGACGGCAGTTTCTTATAGTTGTATTGATTTGCAAGAGTTTCAAAAACTCAATCTTTTTACACTCTTTGGGGCTATTTTTCTTATTATTCCCGGTTTTTTAACAGATATTTTTGGTGTGCTTTTACAGTTTAGTGCGGTGACGAGTATGATTGTTAACCGTTATAATGTAAAATCAGGAAAATGCAATACTCATTTTGAGACAAATATACATACAAAGGATTCCGATGTTATTGATGTTGAAATTATTAGCGACAAGCCTCCTCTTAGGTAGTTTTCTTTACGCTAACACAAGTGACGAGATAGAAGATTTTTTAAGTAGTAAATTTAGTAAAAATCCACAACTGAAATCTGTGGATGTAAATGTTGAGAGTAGTAAACCACTCGAACACCTTAAAGGGTGGAATGCTTATATAGTCAATGTTAAAGCGACACTCAAAGGCAAATCAAAACAGGTCATTGAGCAAAAAATGATTTGGTTCTCTAACGGCAGTGTCATTACAAAAGATTTAACTGATATGCAGAGCGGTGATAGTTTTACAGATTTAGTCAAGCCAGATTTTAAAAGCAAATACTACACAAAAGAGCATCTTATTTATGGCAATGCAAATGCAAAACATAAAATAGCTATTTTCTCCGATCCGCTTTGCCCATTTTGTAAAGCATTTGTACCAGGTGCATTAAAAGAGATGAAAAAAGAGCCGAAAAATTATGCCGTTTATTACTACCATTTGCCACTTCAGAGAATTCATCCCGCTTCCGTACCCCTTGTACGTATTGCTCAAGCGGCACAGAACAAGGGTGTTAAAGATGTTATTTTAAAAATGTATGGAATGAAACTCAATCCACGAGAGAAAAATATTAATGTTATTCTTGCTGCGTTTAACAAGGCAGTTGGAGCAGAGATTACTCTTAAAGATATGCAAGATAAAAAAGTGGCGCAGCAGATAGCCTTTGATAATAAAGTTGCAAATGATTTAATGGTGGCAGGTACACCAACCATCTATTTAGATGGTAAAATGGATAGAACAAAAAACAAATATAAAAAGGCACACTAAGAATGAAAAAATTGACAATTGCGACCCGTGTTTCTGACCTTGCACTTTGGCAAGCATACCACATCAAGACTAGAATTGAAAAAAGTCACCCTGATGTAGAAGTTGTGCTCAATAAAATTGTGAGTAATGGTGATAAGGTTTTAGATAAACCTTTAGCACTTATTGGGGGGAAAGGACATTTCACTAAAGAACTTGAAGATGAGATGCTTGCCAAAAACGCAGATATAGCTGTGCATAGTCTCAAAGATGTGCCAACTTATATGCCAGAGGGTTTAGAACTCGCAGCTGTTACGCAAAGACAAGACCAAAGTGATGTTTTTTTATCACATACTTACAAAACTTTAGAAGATTTACCTCAAGGGGCAGTTGTAGGTACTACCAGCCTACGTCGTAGAATGCAGCTTTTACAAAAAAGACCTGACTTAAAAGTAAAAGATTTACGAGGTAATGTCAATACCCGTTTAAGAAAACTTGTAGAGGGGCAGTATGATGCAATTATTCTTGCATGGATTGGACTTAATCGTCTTGATTTACTCAAAGATATTCCCTTTACTCAAAAACTCTCACTCGATATGATGATACCCCCTATGGGACAAGCTGCCTTAGGCATAGAGATTGTGAGTGAGAATGCTTTAGCACGCGAAATTGCCGAAAGTTTAAAAGATGCAGATACATTCCTTTGCACGCAAATAGAACGTGATTTTATTGCTAAAATTGGGGCAGGGTGTTCGGCTCCTGTAGCTTGTAATGCTGTTGTGGATGGGGAAAATATTGTGTTTAGAACAATGATTGGTTTTCCTGATGGAACACATATCTCCCAAGAGAAGGAAGTTGTAAAAATCAGTGAGTCTGCAAACCTTGGGACTAAACTCGCTGAAAAAATGATACAAAATGGTGCCTTAGAACTTTTAAAAGATGCGGAAAAAATCGCTTTTAAAGATGAAATGCCACAGAGAATATAATGCAAAATACCATAACCCTTTTAAAAAAGCATAATGAACTCAAAGTGATAGAAGATGCCTTAGACATTTTTCTTGAAATCCCTCATCTTGCTTATGCTGAAGTCAAAAAAGAGGATGGAGGCAAGGCACTTCTTTTTACAAATGTGATTGATAAAAAAAACAATAAGCAGTTTGATGAACCAGTACTTATGAATGTTTTTGGCTCCTATAGACGGTGCGAACTCCTTTTTGGAAGAACCATAGAGTCTGTAGCAGATGAAATAACAAAACTCTTGCATATGAAACCGCCTGCAGGTTTTATGGATAAGCTAGAAATGGCAAAGGATTTGTTTGCTTTAAAAAATATTTTTCCTAAACGCTTATCGCAGGAGGGGGAGTGTCAGGAGATAAAATATTTTAACGAAGAAATTGATTTATATAAACTTCCAGTGCTGACAACTTGGGAACAAGATGGGGGTCCTTTTATTACGATGGGACAAGTGTATACGCAAAGTCTTGATGGAGAGATGGTCAATCTTGGTATGTATAGACTTCAAGTTTACGATAAAAATCATTTAGGTATGCATTGGCAAATTCATAAAGACAGCTCACATTTTTTTGATCAGTATCAAAAAGCAGGGAAAAAAATGCCTGTGAGTATTGCCATCGGTGGTGATCCTCTTTATACTTGGTGTGCAACAGCTCCCTTGCCTTACGGGGTGAATGAACTTTTGATGTATGGACTTATTACAAAAAAACCAGCACAATTAGTTAAATCTTTAACGACCCCTTTGTATATTCCTCGTGATGTTGATTATGTAATAGAGGGATGGGTCGATACCGATAAAATGCGTATCGAAGGTCCTTTTGGTGATCATACAGGCTACTACACGTTAGAAGAACGCTACCCGATGCTTGAAGTAAGTGCTCTGAGTATGAAAAAAGAGCGTACTTATTTGGCTACGGTTGTTGGGAAGCCTCCTTTGGAAGATAAGTATATGGGATGGGCGACAGGAAAGATATTTTTCCCACTTCTTAAAACCACTGTTCCTGATTTGCTTGATTATCATATGCCTGAAAACGCAGGCTTTCATAATTTGATTTTAGCGAAGATGCAACCCCTTTATAAAGGGCATGCCAAACAGTTTATGCATGCATTTTGGGGAGCTGGACAGATGAGTTTTGTAAAGCATGCTATTTTTGTAGATGAAAATGCGCCTTCCTTAGAAAATTATGAATCTTTGAGTACTTATGTACTCAATCGTTTTACTCCAAAATCACTCTTTATTACAGAGGGAATTTTAGATGCCTTGGATCACTCCTCTGATGAAACCTTGGTAGGTGGAAAGTTAGGTATTGATGCCACAGCAACACCAAAGATTGCAGAACCAAAACTTCTAGGAGATGCTGAGTTACTTGAAAAAATGCAAGAAAAAGTGCCGGAAATTGTCTCTCTGCAACAATATATGCGCCATACGAAAAACCCGATTACAGTTGTGAGTGTCAATAAAGAGAGGTCTATGAAAGAGTGTTTTGTACTTTTAGCACCTTTATATGAGTACTTACGGGTGCTTGTTTTTGTTGATGATGTGAAAAATGATGTGAAGAATCCTTATATGCTTATTTGGCGAGTGACTAACAATATGGATGCACAACGGGATGTTTTCATTGCAGGTGATACGGTTGGTGTAGATGGAACAAACAAATCAAGCATTGATGGATTTACAAGAGAGTGGCCAGATGATGTTGATTGTACCTTAAGTGTTGTCGAGTCGCTGAAGCATCGAGGCATCTGGGATTTAGATGAGAAAACATTTGATAAATTTCAACTAGTTTAGATAAAATACAAAACTTTTTAATAAGGATACTTACGTTATGGATAAAATGTGGTCAGGACGCTTTAGTGCGGGTGCATCTTCTCTTTTAGATGAATTTAATGCTTCGATTATGTATGATAGAAAGCTCTACCGTGAAGATATAGAAGGCTCTTTGGCACATGCCGCTATGCTTGCAAAACAAGGTATTTTAACGAGTGAAGAACTTGTGCAGATTACAGATGGTTTAAACCAAGTGCATAAAGAGATTGAATCTGGGGAATTTGTATGGAATATTTCAGATGAAGATTTACATATGGGCATTGAAAAACGTTTGACAGCTCTCATTGGAGATGCTGGGAAAAAACTCCATACTGCAAGAAGTCGTAATGATCAAGTAGCTGTTGATTTTCGCCGTTTTGTGATTCGTAAAAATGGCGAACTTGTCGATGCCTTGAAGCGATTAATGCAAGAGATAATAGTTGTAGCAGAAAAACATACTGAGACATTGATTCCGGGGATGACGCACTTACAACATGCACAGCCTATTAATTTTGGATTCCATTTAGGGGCATATCTCTCCATGTTTCAACGTGATATTGCACGTTTTGAGAGTTCTGCTGCACGTAATAATGTTTCGCCTTTAGGTTGTGCTGCACTTGCAGGGACACCACATAATGTCGATAGAAGCATGACAGCAGAATTGCTTGGTTTTGAGAGCGTGAGTGTAAACTGTTTAGATACCGTGAGTGATAGAGACTTTGCTTTAGAAATTTTGTTTAACATCTCTACTATGATGATGCATATCTCGCGTTTGAGTGAAGAACTTGTTATGTGGTCTTCGTATGAGTTTGGGTTTGTAGAACTCAGTGATGCCTACTCAACAGGAAGCTCCATCATGCCACAAAAGAAAAACCCTGATGTTCCAGAGCTTTTACGTGGAAAAACAGGGCGTGTGTATGGCTCACTTATGGGACTTTTAACAGTAATGAAAGGTTTACCCTTAGCATATAACAAAGATACTCAAGAAGATAAAGAGGGTGTTTTTGATGCGATTGAAACTGCTGAAATTTCATTAGAGATTTTAAAAGAAGCCATTAAAACCATGGAAGTCAAAGTGAACAATATGGAAAATGCTTGTGCTATTGGACATTTAAGTGCAACAGATTTGGCAGATTATTTGGTAGAGAAGTGTGATATACCATTTCGTGAAGCACATTTCATTACGGGTCGTGCTGTAGCAAAGGGTGAAGCAATGCATGTAGATTTATCAAAAATGGCATTTCAAGACCTGAAAGAAATTGATGAGAGAATTAATGAAGATGTGATGGAATTTTTAGCACTTCGCCACTCTATGAATGCGCGCACATCAGAGGGTGGTACCGCAACCTTGAGAACACAAGAACAATTAGAATATTTTAAAAATTATTTAGAAGGAAAAGAGAGATGAAAGTAACAATTACCCATCAAGATGCCATGAAATTTGAGGCAAAAACAGCCAAAAGTAGCTTTATTATTGATTGTCCTACAATCTCACCTGTAGAATACTTTTTATCGGGGATTATCACATGTAGTGCAACAGATATGATTTTAATACCAAAAAATCAAGGTAAAACTGTTACTGATTTAGTGGTCGATGGTGAAGTCGTGCGTGCTGAGCCACATCCTGCAAAGTTTGAAACACTACACCTTACCTATACTTTTAACTCAGATGCCGATGATACAACAGCCGCACGTTGGGTGATGGCATCTTTAGAGACCTACTGTTCAACGATAAATACAATCAGAAATACAACAGCGATTTCTTACTCTATCGTCCATAATGGTACGATGATTCGTGAAAATGAAAAAATGATAAGTGGTGGTGGTTCATCTATAGATTTGGGTGAAATTGAATCGTGTCCAAGTTAAGGGCATCTCTAAAGTTTTTCAATAATATGACAATCTGTCATATTATTTCTTTTTTCTCATAATTTATTCTATCATTTCCTTAAAAAAGAGAGGGAGATACTATGGTAGAAACAATCAGTCTATTTGCAATACTTACACTATTATTACTCATTAATGAACTCACAGCTGTGCATACACGAGAGTGGGGTGAAAACTTTAAAAGCTTTTTTTAAATATATTGACGATAAAATATTATGTATTTATACTTAATTCGTCATATTAGTCTTGTGAAAATCTTCTCTCTTTAGTATAACTTTGTTATGATATGTGTAAATAATCAAAGGAGCTATTGTGAGTGAACCAAAATTAGAAGATATGAGTGATTATCAAGGCTTACAAGGTGAAAAAAAAAGAACTGTGTTACTTGTCATTATTTCAGGATTACTACTTGGAGTGCTTTATGTTGGCGTAAACCATTTTTTTGGAAGTGTTGATGATAACTTAAATGTTTCAGATAGTGTGAAAACTGTACCTTATAGATAATAAATAATGATACAATATGTCTAAAATTTTATTGAAGGTAATTTCATGTTATCGATTATTGTAGGTATTTATACACTCTATATTTTTATTTCCATTTATACAAGTGTGATGCAGATTGGTTATGTTAATAATGCAAAACGCAATACTGCTGTTTTACTCACACAAGGTGAATTTTTGACAGCTGGAAATTATAGTGTTGCAAAAGAAAAATTGGCATTAGTCCATTATCTTGTAGATTTTGTGCTTTTCTTGTTTTGGATAGATGGGGGGATTAAATTTTTATATGCACAATTTTATACATTAGAACCTGTCTATATGAATATCATGATTGTGATGAGTTTTGTACTCATAAGTTCAATTCTCTCTTTACCTTTTGCTTATTATGAGAAGTTCGTGCTTGATGCAAAATATGGTTTTAACAAATCAAGCTTGGCACAATGGATGAAAGATACCCTTATATCATTTGTAATGACACTTGTCTTTGGCAGTTTTGTTGTCTGGGGAATTTATGAAATTATTACGACATTTACCTTATGGTGGCTATGGAGTTTTGTTTTTATTTTTAGTGTTGTTATAGCAATAAATATGCTTTACCCTGCATTTCGTGCGATGTTTTTTGATAAACTGACACCTTTAGAAGATGCAACACTTGATAGTGAAATACAAAGGCTTATGGATAAAACAGGCTTTGTCAGTAGCGGTGTTTTTGTCTGTGATGCAAGTAAACGCGATGCAAGGCTCAATGCCTATTTTGGTGGCTTTGGAAAAGCAAAACGTGTTGTACTTTTTGATACACTTTTAGAAAAATTAACAACAAAAGAGTTATTAGCTGTTTTAGGGCATGAATTAGGGCATTTTGCTCATGGTGATATTTATAAAAATATTGCTTTAGTCGGTGGAATGCTGTTTGTAATGTTTGCACTTTTTGGGAATCTTCCTGAGTCTCTCTATATGGAACTTGGTTTAAGTCAAGAGCCCTATGTCATTATGATTTTACTTATGTTATTTATGCCTGTTTTAGGCTTTATTATGATGCCTATTATGGGAATAGTAAGTCGTCATAACGAATATGCAGCTGATAGAATGGGAAGTGAACTTGGGGGAGAAGCAGGGGGAATAGAACTTGCAAATGCCCTGCAAAAGTTAGTGACTGAAAATAAAAGTTTTCCACTTTCACACCCTATTTATATATTTTTCCATTATACACATCCACCTGTGTTGGAACGCTTAAAAGAGTTGGGTGTGGCTGTAGGAGAGAGTGATAAAAGTGCCTTAGAGGGAAAATGCGAAGCAGTCTTGTAGTTCAAGAGGTTTTAAAACAGATCAGTAAAACCTTGGAAAATAAAATTCCAAGAGCATCAAGAGAAGCACAACTTCTTTTAATGCATCATCTCAATGTTGATGAACTTTGGTTGATTACCCATCAAGAGAGTAGGGTGAGTGAGTATGATAAACTGATGGAGCTTGTAGAAAGACGAGCCCAAAATGAGCCATTAGAGTATATTACAAAGCGGGTGAGCTTTTATTCGCAAGAGTTTTACATCAATAGTGGTGCTTTGATACCGCGCCCTGAAACAGAACTTTTGATTGATACTGTTTTACATAATGTCAAAGATACCACGGCTTATTTAACTTTTGTGGAAGTGGGTGTTGGAAGTGGTGTTATTTCTATAGTCCTTGCACAGCATTTTAAAAATGCAAAGTTTATAGCGACTGATATTTCTCAAGCAGCACTCGATGTGGCTGCTAAAAATATAGAAAAATTTCATCTTCAAGAGAGAATAGAGTTGCGTTTAGGCTCTTTACTTGACCCTATAGAAGAGCAATGCGATTATTTGGTCTCTAATCCTCCTTATATTGAAGATGGTGTGCATTTGGAATCTAATCTCTCCTATGAACCACAAAATGCACTTTTTGGTGGTGAGGTAGGTGATGAAATTATTAAAAAACTACTTGATATAGTCTTAAGCAGAAAAATTAATTATTTTACTTGTGAGATGGGTTATGACCAAAAAGATAAAATTACAAACTACTTGAAAGAGTGCAATTATAAATCTTTATCTTTTTATAAAGATTATAGTGATTTTGATAGAGGTTTTACATTAGAGGTTGAGCATTGAAAAGAAATATATATTTAGATTTTGGTTATTTATTAACATTAGCCGCTTCGTTTGGTGGGGTGATTGTTTTAGGTGCTTTAGTAGCACCTGTAGTGTTTCATACCGATAGTTTACCGGTGAATATTTTAATCGACAAGTATAATGCCGGAATTGTTATGGCTGAGATTTTTCATCGATTTAGCTATTGGCTCTATGTTGTAGCACTTTATGTACTCGTTTATGAAGGCATCGCTTATAAAACAGCAAAAAGAGATACTATTATCCTTATTGCTTCTTCTTTAGTGCTTTTTGCCTCATTGATGTTTAGTGTGGTTTACGCACCAAAAATTCTCTCAATGCAAGCATTGGGAAGAGAAGCTACTCTTAGCGATACATTTCTCAATATTCATTTAGCGGCAGAGTTAGATTTTAAACTCCTTGCAGTCGCACTGCTTGTGCTTTTTATCCGTCGTTTAATGCTTTTAAAGATAGATTAGTTTCTATCTTCCTCCAAACTTATCATGCCACCATTCTGATGGTGAGTATGTACTTTTTTTAATACTCTCTTCATCAAAAGCATATTCATAGTTGTTACAATATTCTAAAATAATTTCGTAGGCTTCATTGATTTTGGCACTCATTTGTGTTGCTTTTTCGACATCATTAATGTGTTTATCAGGATGCCATTTTTTCATCAACTTTTTGTATTTGGATTTTATTTCTTGAAGAGTAGAAGTTTCGCGAAGACCAAGGAGTGTTTTGGCCTTCATGAGTTTTGTAAAGTGTGACAAGCTTAGTCTTGTTGTTGTCTCATATATGCAGGAATGTCAAGGTAGTCACTATCCATATCTCCACCTACGACAAGTCGAGGACGCACAACGGCACGTGGCGGTGTTGCTGGTGTTTGTGGAACGAACTCAGGGTCATTACTCAAATCTTTTTCAAATCCAGTAGCAACAATGGTTATTTTAATATAGTTTTCTGGAATACTCTCATCTGTCGATGTTCCCCAGATAACTTCTGCATCATCATGTGCACTCTCATGCACAACCTCCATAGCATCTGCCAGTTCAATCATAGAGAAAGTAGGGTGCATTTTAAAGTGTACAAGAACACCTAAAGCACCATTAATGGACATATTATCTAAGAGTGGTGATTCTATAGCTGTTTTGATTGCTTCATAGGCTGCATTTTCACCTTCATGCTCACCAACACCCATAAGTGCCATCCCTTTATGACTCATAACAGTTTGTAAATCGGCAAAGTCAAGGTTGATGTCATTTTCACCATTGGAAAGAATCACACCAGATGTCCCGCTCACAGCCTGTGCTAAAACACTATCGACAATTTTAAAGCTGTCTTTTAAGCCTAACTTTCTATCAATGATTGAAAGGAGTTTGTCATTTGGAATAACAACAATAGAATCACTCTCTTTTTTGAGTTCAGCAAGTCCGGCTTCGGCTAATTTCAAACGCTTTTTGCCTTCAAATTTGAAAGGTTTTGTTACTATAGAAATAGTGAGTGCGCCAACCTCTTTGGCTATCTGTGCAACAACAGGAGCAGCACCCGTTCCTGTGCCTCCACCAAGTCCAGCAGAGATAAAAACAATGTCAGCACCATTTAGGGCTTCTTTAATCTCATCATAATTTTCTAAGGCAGAATCTTTTCCAATATTTGGCTTCATTCCTGCACCTAAACCTTTTGTCAGTTTTGTGCCGATTTGAATTTTTGCAGCTGCGTTTGTTTCATTAAGAACTTGGGCATCTGTGTTAATGAGCATCATTTCAATGCCAGAGACACCCTCATTAATCATATGACCAATCATATTGCCGCCACCACCGCCAACACCAACAGCAATAATTCTTGCACCGTTTACATTTTTTGATTCTTCAATTACAAATGGTTCCATTACTTCACTCCTTTAAAATAACTGGGTAGCCCAGTTCCAAAATTTATTTACACCGTTGGCTTCATCACTTTTTTTCTCTTTTGAAGCATCTAATGAGACCATTTTCGCTTCTTGTTCCTCTAACTCTAAAGAGGGTGCAACTGGGATATCTGCGACATCTTTAAAATTGACACTACTTTTTGCACTTGATTCTTCATTTGCATGACGTACCCTTCCATTGACATCTATTTCATAGGCTGTATAAGGAGAACCAAGATACTTTACAAGACCAATAGCACTTGCATACTCAGCACCACGTAAACTATCAAAAAGTCCATCCATTTCCATTGGGCGCGCTAAACGCACAGGCATAGATCCAAAAGTCGCACTTGCAAGTTCTCGGATGCCTTCCATTTTAGAAAAGCCACCAGTAAGGATAACCCCTGCACCGACTTGATCTTTGAGTCCACTTTTTTCTATAAACTGTGCAAGTATCATCAGCGTTTCTTCTACCCTTGCAAAAATAACATTATGCACAACTTCTAAAGAGACTTCATGGGTTGTATCCTCATCACCAATAATAGGCAGTTCTATTAAGTCATTACTCGGTGTGAGCAAAGAACCATAGTTGAGTTTCACATTGTCCGCCATATTGAGTGGTGTATGCAGTGCCATAGAGAGGTCACTTGTAATATGGTTTGAACCAACACCTAAAAAATCGTTAAAACGCAGAGAATTGCCTGAGTATATAGCGATATTACAAGTGTTACCACCCATATCGATAATCACAGCACCGAGCTCTTTTTCATCAGCATTGAGTGTGGCAATAGAAGAAGCATAACCGGCTAAAACAACATTTTCTACCTCGACACCAGCAGCATTAACGGCTTTTTTGAGGTTGTTAAGATTGGATTTTTGTGTTGTGATGATATGTGTTTCTACCTCTAAACGCGAAGCATTCATACCTAATGGATCTTCAATGAAATCTTGTTCATCTACTCTGAAATTATATGGGAGGGCATGAAGTACTTCAGATTCGTTAGGAATATTGGCATTATATAAAGAGGTTTTCATCACACGTTCTATCTCTTTGAGTGTTATCTCCTTGCCTTGAATATTGACAATTCCATTAGAGTTAAAACCTTTTGTGTAAGCTCCAGAGAGAGAGACAATAGCACTTTTTACATCCGTACCAGCGACGCGTTTTGCATCTTCAACTGCTGTTTTTATACTTCTTGCAGCAAGTTCAATGTTCGTGATACTCCCTTTTCTTAAGCCTTGTGCCTTGGTTGTACCTGCTCCTGTAATAGAAATATTGTTATTATTGTCAATTTGAGCAATAATAGCACATATTTTTGTTGAGCCAATATCAATGGCTAATACAGTTCTACTCAAGTTACAGTCCTTTTACAAATATTTCAGTAGTATATTTGTTGTCTAGTTCTTTGATTAAAGCGGTGTTAAAGAGATTTGTTTTTAATTTTGCCATTGTTTCACTCGTATTTGTATGAGGAGTATCAAGCATTTTTTGTTCCAAAATGTTGTAAAGAACAACTTTTCCATTACTTAGTGTGATGTAAGCATTTTTATGTGCACTGACAAAAAGTTTGGAAAGAAACTCATTGGCTTCATCTTTTGAAAGCAGTATGAGTTTCTCAGCATCTTTGTGAGTGATAAAACCTGTTGTTTTTCCTTGAAAACTATGTAAGATTTTTTTCGCTTTTTCCTCAAGTGCAGATTTTGTTTTTTGTTTTAAGTAGAGTGCAAGTACCTCAGGTTTTGCTTGTGCATAAGTTTTTACTGTTGGTGCATTGACTTTGAGCAGTTTGATTGTGATATATTTTCCATTAAAAAGTACAGGTTTTAAGTAGGAACTTGAAAGTCCAAGTTTAGAAATTTTTTCTAAAATTTCTGCATTAAATGGGTTTGCTTTGGCAGAGAGTGTTGCTGTTTGTGTGTGTGCATCAGCAAGTTTGCCTTTTTTATAGGCTATATAGTTTTTAAGTGCTGCTTTTTTTGTTGCTGTTGCTCTCAGCTCTTGCACTATTTTCTCTTTTGCAGTCTCAAGTGGCAAAATTTTACCTTTTGCATCTTTGAAGTGGTTTTTGTTCTCTTTATAATATGCAGCTATTTGTGTATCTGAATAAGTCGCATCCGTTTCTTTTTGTGTAATATACTCAATGTCATAGCTTGTTTGTGTCATAAAAGTTCCACTAATCGTGTTCCAAAAAGCTTTGAGTGTTTTATCGGAAGTGTCAAGTGTTACATCTTTTTGAGTAAGGACTTTGTAGGTGATTTTATCTGCTATATTTGCGAGTGCATCAAAAATCGCAGTCTCACCTTTGAGGGTTTGGAGTGGTAAGAGTTGGAGTGTTTTTTGAATCATAAGGTTCTTTTTGATTTCATCTTCGTACTCTTTTGAACTCAAATTATTGGCAGTGAGTGCATTTTTATAGAGTTCTTTACTAAAAACTCCATCTTTAAAGAAATACTTTTCTGTTTTGAGTTCTGCTAAGATTTCATCATCTGTGACTTGGATGTCATAAGAAGCGGCGAGGTTTAAAATGAGTGCTTGTTGCTTGAGTTGTTCAAAAGCCTGTTTTTGTAAGCCAAATTGTTTTGCTTTTTCTTCATCAAAATTACCTTGAAAGAGTTGATTGTATCGTGCATAAAGTGTGGAGTATGTTTTTTGTAACTCTCCTTGTGTAATTTCGATTTCACCAACTTTGGCAATAGCTCCTGCCTTGTCTCCATAACTATACTGTCCCCATCCAACAAAACCTGCACCAATAAAGGCGATTGTTGAAATCCAGATAGTAATAATTAAGTATTTTTTATGTCTTTGCATCCATGTTATCATTGTTATAAGAACCTTGTTTCTCGTATTTTTGATATTTTAGGTAAATTCGTATTAAACCTTGATAAAGTAGGCATACAAAAGGTATAATTTTGAGATGAAAGATACTATAACAAACGAAGAACTCAAAAATCGTGACTTAGATGTGCTATGGCACCCCTGTACTCAAATGAAAGACCATGAAGTTTTGCCATTAATTCCCATTAAAAGAGCCAAGGGAGTTTACCTTGAAGATTTTGAGGGCAATTACTACATAGATGCCATAAGCAGTTGGTGGGTCAATATGTTTGGACACACGAATGCCTACATTAATGAGAAAATAAAAGAGCAACTCGATACCTTAGAACATGTAATTTTAGCTGGCTTTACACATGAACAAGTTGTAAAACTCTCAGAGCGTCTTGTGAAGCTCACGCCAAAAAACCTTGATAAATGCTTTTATGCAGATAATGGTTCTTCTGCTGTGGAAGTCGCTTTGAAAATGAGCTATCATGCGCACTTAAATGATGGGAAAAAAGAGAAAAATATTTTTGTTTCACTCACAAACTCATACCATGGTGAAACTATAGGGGCTTTGAGTGTAGGAGATGTGGAACTCTATAAAGATACCTATGCTCCTTTACTGTTACAAACACTACAAACACCAGTGCCAGAAGATATGAGTCTTGAAGCGGCACAAAACGCAGCCAAAGCTTTTGAAAAGTTATGTCAAGAGCATGCTGAAAATATGAGTGCCATTATTGTAGAGCCCCTTATTCAAGGGGCTGGAAGCATGCATATGTATCATGAAGCCTTTTTAGTGTTAGTGAGAGAAATAGCGACTCGGTACGATGTCCATTTGATTGCAGATGAAGTGATGGTTGGTTTTGGACGCACTGGAGAGTTGTTTGCTTGTGAAAAGGCAAAAATATCTCCTGATTTTTTAGTCCTCTCAAAAGGTTTAACAGGAGGCTATTTACCACTCTCTGTTGTTTTAACCTCGAATGCAATTTATGCGAAATTTTATTGTGATTATAATGAACATAAGGCATTTTTACACTCGCACTCTTATACGGGTAATGCTCTTGCTTGTGCGGCAGCAAACGCAACACTCGATATATTTGAAAATGAAGACATTATTGAAAAAAATAGAGAACTTGCAGACTATATGCAGCAAAAACTGCAAAAATTTCTAGAACTGGAAAATGTGCAAAGTGTTCGTCAAACAGGGATGGTATGTGCGGTTGATTTAAAAGATTATGATGTGAAACTTCGTATGGGTCTTAAAGTGTATCAGTATGGTTTAAAACATGGGGTATTACTCAGACCACTTGGGAATGTGATTTACTTTATGCCACCTTACATTATAAAAAAAGAAGAAATAGATACAATGATGGATACTGCCTATGAAGCTATTTTAGAAATCAAAGATATCATCTAAATCATCAAGTGGAGCTTCCTTCTCTCTTACTTATAAAAGATGGAGTGTTCGTGTATGTTCAAGAAGGAGTTTATCGTGCATAATGAGCCTTATGTTTAGTCAAAAATAGTAAGATCGTTTGAGTTGTCAAGCATAAGCAAACGACAACTTTTTTCTAAAATAGAGAGTTTTTTTGCCATTTCGTGAATATCACGGTTAAATGCATAGACACCATAACCACGAATAACCATGATATTTGATTTGTTGGTTTGAAAGTAGTAAGGTATCTCACTTTGTGCTCTTTCATACCAGTTTTCAAACTCTTTTGGATTGACAATTGCGATAGAGCCAATCTCTTTGTGTCCAAAGTAGTCCTTGGGTGCGATGATATTATGTTCTAAGGAGTAGGCAGTTGTAAAGGGAGGCATACTAAAAGAGATGAATTTTGCTTCACTGATTTGTGCATAAATATTATGGTGAATATTGGCATCGATACTTGCATTATTCCAGCGATAATCTTTTTTGAAATAGAGTTCAATAAGGTTCTCTTTGTTAATAGCATCAAAAACAGCTTCTTTCGAGTTGATGATAAAACGATTGGCCTCTGTTTTTGCAGAGATTGAACCATGATAAATCCCAAAGAAATCTTTTCTAAACATCGAAAGAGAGAGTGTTGAGAGTTTTTCTTTGAGTTTATCTTGATTCATTTTATTTGAACCAAGCTTTCATTTTCTCTATGGCTGAGTCTAAAACACTCTCATGTGGCTTGGACTCTTCAATACCAAAAGACTCTTGAAGTTGCATCAGCAGTGCTTCTTGCTCACTTGTGAGTTTTTTAGGGTAGGTGATATTGACTTGTGCGATAAGGTCGCCTTTTCCATGTCCATGAACATCATCAATCCCTTCCCCTCTAAAGGTAAAATGCTGTTTATCTCGTGTTCCAACATCAAGTTTTAACTCTAATTCTCCTGTTAAAGAAGGAATAGTAACACTCGCCCCTGCAACTGCTTGTGTAAAGAATACTGGAATTTCAATATACACATCATTGTCATTACGTATAAAATGTTTGTCCGGTTTCACTTCAAAAGTAACATATAAATCACCTCGTGAACCGCGTTTACCGATATTTCCTTTCCCTGAAACACGGAGTCTATTACCTGTATCTATACCTTTAGGTACCTTTATAGTAACGGTCTCTCGAACTTCATCGTAACCATTTCCATGACAAGTTTTACAAGGGTCACTTGCAGCACTTCCTGTTCCTTGACAGACAGGACAGGTTTGTGAAAAAGTCATAAAACCTTGTTTCATATAGACTTGTCCTTGTCCTTTACACTGTTTACATGTAGCAAGTTTGCCGTTTTTTGCCCCTGTACCTTTACAATCTTTACAAGATGTTTTGTAGGTGTACTCTACCTCTTTTTCACAACCAAAGACGGCTTCATGAAAGCTAATGTACATATCGACATTCATATCAAGTGGGTATTTTTCCATATCTGCAGGGTTTTGACGGCGACGAGAGTGTCCTCCTCCAAAACCATTAAACATATCTTCAAACATAGAACCTAAGTCATCAAAACCAGCAGAGCTGTGACGTGAACCACCACCCATGCCTTGTAAGCCTTCTTTACCATAGCGATCATAAATACTGCGTTGTTGGTCATCACTGAGGCATTGGTATGCTTCATTACAGAGTTTAAACTTATGTTCTGCTTCTTTATCACCAGGATTTTTATCTGGATGATATTTCTTTGCAAGTTTTCTATATGCTTTTTTTATCGTTGTTTTATCCGCATTCTGTGATACTTCGAGTATTTCATAATAACTTAAATTTTCCATTTTTTCCTGCATCAATAAAATTTTTTTGAAATTATACCATGTAATTTTGATATAATTGGTTTATGAAAATAACTTTATCTTCTTTCTTAATATTCTTATTATTTTCTGCATGTGCACGCACTCCAGTGCCAAAAAATGAAGACTATCGTGCTGTGTTAGAAAGTTTTCAAACAAATTGTAAAACAAAACAAGCACAGAAAATTTATGGGCATTTATGCACAGAAGCACAAAGTGTTCACGATGCCTCTGCGTTTTTTGAAGATAATTTTACACTGACATCTCTTGGTGCAAATGGACTCTTAACAGGGTACTATGAGCCAGAAATTCATGGCTCTTTGCATAAAACACAAAAGTATAAATACCCTATTTACACTACTCCCAATGACTTAGTTGTTGTAAAACTTGATAAACTCTACCCAAAACTTCAAAATTATCGTCTTCGTGGAAGGCTGCAAAATCATGTTGTCGTGCCTTATTATTCAAGAAAAGAGATGAGTACTCATGACATAAACGCAAGTGTGATTTGTTATACAGACTCAAAAGTCGATTTGTTTTTTTTAGAGGTGCAGGGCTCAGGCAGGGTTTTGATGGAGGATGGAACAAGTATCTTTATAGGATTTGCGAACCAAAATGGACACCCGTATAAATCTATAGGCAAATATCTTGTTGCCTTGGGAGAAATTTCGCAAGAAAACATCTCTTTACAGAGTATTCGGGCTTGGTTTGAGAAGCATCCAAATCGTGTGGAGAGCATTTTAAATCATAACCCCTCTGTTGTCTTTTTTCAACAAAAGAAGCAGAGTGCTACAGGGTCTCTTGGTCTAGCATTGACACCACTAAGAAGTATAGCCGTTGATAGGCGAAAAATTCCACTAGGAAGTATGCTCCTTTTAGAAGCTTCTGATATAAATGTAAACTACAATCGTATTGTATTTGCACAAGATACGGGCGGGGCTATTAAAGGTAAGGTACGTGCCGATATGTTCTTGGGTTTTGGTGCCAAGGCTGCTGCAATTGCAGGTAAACTCAAAGCACCATTGAAACTATGGATGTATATTCCGAAGGAAAAAGATGAATAAATCTTTAGAAAAATTTAACAGACTTGTCGATGCCTTGCAAGATTTACCAACTATAGGGAAAAAATCTGCAACACGGTTAGCTTATTTTATGGTCATGAATGAGAGTTATGTCGGGCTTAAAGTTGCCCATGCTATAGAAGATGCTCTTGGCAGTTTAAAAAAGTGTAGTGTTTGTGGGGGGATGAGTGAGGATGAACTTTGCTATATTTGTTGTGATGAACATCGCGATAGTACGCTGCTTTGTATTGTTGAAAATGCAAAAGACATTTTGCTTTTAGAAGAAAATGGACTCTTTGATGGGCGTTATTTTGTTTTAGAGACTTTAGATGATAGAAGTGTGTCTCATTTAGAGGAGATGGTAGAGCAGGGCATTAGTGAAATACTTTTTGCCTTAACACCTTCTATAGCGAATGATGCCGTGATTTTGTATATAGAAGATAAACTGAGTGCTTATGCTGTGAATTTTTCGCGAATTGCACAGGGTGTGCCAACGGGAGTGAGTTTAGAAAATATTGATTTACTCTCTTTAACACGAGCGCTTGAAGACAGAGTACGGGTTTAGAGGTGCTTTTAGAGTAAAAAGCTTTTTTCCATTGCATTTTGAATGGTCTCTTTTGAGAGTTTATTTTGCACAAAGAGTGCGTTTGCTAAAACACCTTGCCCTAAAAGCATATCGGCTCCATTTTTATAGGGGATATTTTTTTCTTTTGCACGTTCTAAGAAAGGGGTAAGTTTCCCATAAATAGCATCTGCCACATAGTGTGTATTTTGTAACACTTGTTCTATGAGTTCTTTTGGTGCAGGTAAATCAGCACTATTTAAACCAGCACTTGTTGTGTTTACAACGAGGTCATAGTTGGCGAGTGTAAAATCATCCCAAGTATAGATGTCACAATCAAGTGTTTTGAAGTATGCTAAGCGTGTTGCACTTCTGTTGAGAACGGTGACTTTTATAGCCTCTTCTAAAAATCGTGAAACTAAGGCTTTTGCCGTACCTCCTGCTCCTAGAACTAAAATCTTTTTAACATTTTGAAACTCTCTAATGGCATACATAAAGCCATCGGCATCGGTGTTGTAGCCTATGAGTTTGCCATTTTCTTCAACTAAGGTATTGACGACACCAACTTTTTTTGCAAACCCGCGCACTTCATCGCAGGCAGCAAATGCAGCTTCTTTGTGTGGGATGGTGACATTAGCTCCTGATAAACCGAGGGAGAAAAATGTTTCTTTGAGTTTTGCACCATCAAGAAGATGTGTACGGGTATAACAAGCAGGGTGGTTACAATGTTTAAAAACTGCATTATGCATGAGTGGTGAACGCGAATGGGAAACAGGGTCGCCAAAAATAGAAAAAAGCTGCATTATTTTTTATCTAAATCTTCAAGGGAATGAATGAGGGCACCAAGTTTGTTTTCAACTTCTAAGTACTCAAGTTCGTTGATGCTATCAGCCACAATACCTGCTCCAGCTTGAAGGATGACCTGATCTTTTTTCACCATGGCTGTGCGAATGGTAATAGCACTGTCCATATTTCCATCAAAACCAAAGTAAGCAATACTACCACTATAAAACCCGCGTTTGAGCCCCTCATACTCTGCAATTAGCTCCATCGCACGAATTTTTGGTGCTCCTGTCATTGTACCGGCTGTGTAGGTCGCCATAAATAAATCAAACATATCTTTGTCATCTGCGAGTTCACCAGTGACATCAGAGACTATATGCATGACATGGGAAAAACGTTCAATATGCATCATCTCTTTTACTTTGACACTGCCTGTTTTTGCGACACGGCCAACATCATTACGCCCTAAATCTATGAGCATCAAATGCTCCGCAAGCTCTTTTGGGTCTGCTAAGAGTTCTGCTTCAAGTTCAAGGTCTCGCTCTTTTGTACTGCCGCGTTTACGAGTACCTGCAATAGGGCGCAAGAGGAGTTCCCCATCTGTTAAACGCACCATAACTTCAGGAGAAGAACCGACTATACTAAAATCTTCATACTCCATTAAAAACATATATGGTGAGGGGTTTTTAGCACGTAAAATGCGGTAAAAACTAAAAGGGTCCACTTTGATATTGCGCGTAAAACGATTTGTCATCAAAATTTGAAAAACATCACCACTTGCGATCATCTTTTTTGATTTTTCTATCATCTCAAAAAATGTCTCTTTTGAGTGTGCAAAGGAGCCTGTGTCTGTGCCAACATTATAAACTCGGTGTTGGTATGTATAGACTCCTTTAAGTTCATCATGAATGGCTTCAAACTTGTCCGCAAATGCTTTTAAGGTAGAAATGAGTGTGATTTTATGGTCTTTATGGGCATAGACTAAAATCATTTTTGGTAAAATTAAATCTAAATCAGGTGTTTGCAAATCATCTTGTAAATTTTGCATACTTGCTGTGAGTTTTGGCTCAAAAACTTTTACCATATCATAACCGATATAACCGATGAAGCCATCTACATAACCCACTTGCAATTTCTTAACTGCTTCTTGGTAGGGTGATTGCTTTTGTTTTTTATAATACTCTTTTAAAAATGTAAATGGAGATTCTTCTTTTGTGTGTTGTTTGCCTTGGCTGTCGGTATAGAGTGTTGTATCATTACTATATTGGAGACGTTCACGTGCCCCTATACAAATAAAACTATAATTTCCTTCACTGTTGCCAGCACTCTCTAAAAGGAAAGAAATCTCTCCTTGAAACATATTTTTGAGTTTTGCATAAACAGCAATAGGGGCGAGTTGGTCAAGTGTAAATTGTTTTGAATGTATCAAGTTCTACCTTAAAATTAAAGTTGTATCAAAAAAGCACCTGGCTCAATTTTTGCACGAATAACACGTTTTGCTTTGATGGCTTCTTTTCTCGTTTTAAAAGGACCAATCAAGACTTTGTTGAGTTTGTTTACTTTGTGATAGGTGTAGTTATAATGCAGCTTCGTAATTGAGTTGAGAAACTTTTTGTTCGGTTCATACTTTGAAAAAGAACCTACTTGGACATAATATCTTCCTGATGTTACAGTTTTTGTATGTGTATTTAGTTTTTTTACATGTTTTGGAGCTAGCGTTTTTTTTACTTCTTTTTTTGCTGCAACTGTTTTTACTTTTGGGGCAGTTGCTACTATGGCAGGAGGAGTTGTTTCCTCCTTTTGGCTCTCTTCTTTGAGCTTTTGTGCGATTTTATCAAGTTCTGTTGTCTCTTTTGGAGCCTCTTGTACCACTTCTACATCTTCAAAAAGTGGTTCACTGACTGCTTCACTTGTTTCGTTGATGGCAGGCTTTGGCGGAAGGGCAGCTTGAGGAAGATTGTCTGTGCCGGTAGAACTGAGTGAATTCATAAGCATCACAACAATGACTAAAATAACTCCTAAAGTAGCTACTGCAAGGATAATCTTTTTATTTGAACTCGTAGAGGAGCCTTTGTTGAGAATGATGTCGTTTAATTCGTTTTTGTCTTCCATAATCTTACCTCAAGTTTATTTCGCTTTATGATAGCAAAAAATTGCTGATTTAGCAATATTTTGCAACTGCTTACATATGTTTTGACCAAGATGCTCCACGTTCTTTTGCATACACTTCATAAGGAAGTGTTAAAATGTTGTACTCATCAGGCATATCTGCATTGGGAAACATTCTCCACTGTTTGGGTTGTTTGGCTGCGAGTTGCATACTGATTTTTTTTCCAAGTTGGATGGCTTCTTGGAGTGTTGTATGCCCTTTATGGATATAAACATGCAAATGCCCTTTTGTTTTTGTTTCATAAGCCGTAAAGTTAATATAGCCTTCCTCTCGAAGGAGTAACTGCGTTTTATGATAAAAACGTTCCGGGTCACGACCATTATAGTCGATGACAATGTTTTCAACAATTCCTTTTTTATCTACAATGGAGTGTGCGACTGTTATCTCACCTTTGAGATGTTTGTTAATAACAGATTGATTTAAGGGAGCATTGACTTTTTCAAATTTGTTATAAAAAGTACGCCCTTTAAAGGAGAGCTTATCAACAACTGTTGATTTTTTCTCCCAGTAGTGATCACTCACCATTTTAATCAGTTTCATATCCATTGCAGTCATAAGCTTGCCTTTTTAGTAAGTTGATTGGTTGTAAATTACAAATTGTTGCGCAAGTGCTTTCATCTCTTCTTTGATGCTTGCTTGCAACTCAGTATTGTTGATGTCATCTAAAACATCTGCCATTTTGTTGGCAATAATTTCAAACTCTTTCTCTTTCATTCCACGGCTTGTAAGTGCTGGAGACCCTACACGAATTCCTGAAGTTACAAAAGGACTACGAGTTTCCCCTGGAACTGTGTTTTTGTTGATTGTAATCCCTGCGTTTCCAAGTGCTGCATCAGCATCTTTCCCTGAGATTTCTTTGCCAACAAAAGAGACAAGAATAAGGTGGTTGTCTGTTCCTCCACTTACTACATCATAGCCGCGTTGCATTAGTACTTCACCAAGTACTTTTGCATTGGCTTTGACTTGTTTTGCATACTCTTTCCAAGCTGGAGAGAGGTTATGTTTAAAACCAACTGCTTTAGCTGCGATAACATGCACAAGTGGGCCACCTTGCAGGGCAGGGAAGATTGCAGAGTTGATTTTCTTTGCAATATCTTCATCATTTGTCATAATCATCCCACCACGAGGTCCACCAAGTGTTTTATGTGTAGTTGTAGTAACGACATGTGCATGAGGGAATGGGCTAGGGTGTTCCCCTGCTGCCACAAGACCTGCAATGTGTGCGATGTCTGCAAAAAGAATAGCACCCACTTCATCAGCAATCTCGCGGAAACGTTGAAAGTCGATTTCACGAGCATATGCAGATGCACCACAAACGATGATCTTCGGTTGTGTAATTTTAGCGATGTCTAAAACTCTGTCATAATCAATGCGTCCATCAAGTTCTACACCATAAGTAAATGAGTGGTAGTTTTTCCCTGAAAAAGATGGCTTAGAGCCGTGTGTTAAGTGTCCACCATGGCTTAAATCCATCCCTAAAAGTTTATCGCCAGCTTTAAGTAGTGCTGCATAAACAGCACCATTTGCTTGACTTCCTGAGTGTGGTTGCACATTTGCATAGTTACAGCCAAAAAGCTCACAAGCACGGTCAATAGCTAGTTGTTCAACACCATCAGCATATTCACAGCCACCGTAGTAGCGTTTCATAGGGTAACCCTCTGCATATTTATTTGTAAATACAGAACCCATTGCTTCCATAACAGCTGGAAGTGTAAAATTTTCAGACGCAATCATCTCTAAATGGTCAGTTTGTCTCTCTAACTCTTTTTCGCATAAGTTATATACTTCTTCATCAAACTCTTTTAAAAAACTCATCGTGTAAAATTCCTTATTATAATTGTATGGATTATACTCAACATTAAATAATAAATGACTGAATAAATCCATTTTTTGTAATGAGCTAAACTATTGTAGTTGTGCTTTTACTATTGAAACAGCTTTTACCATGTTCTCTAAACTTGGTTTAATTTCACTGTAAGTTCTTGTTTTAAGACCACAATCAGGATTAATCCAGAGTTGCTTTTTGGGTAAGACCTCTAAGAGAAGTTTTATTTGTTTGAGTATCTCTTCAACCGAGGGAATACGTGGTGAGTGAATATCATAGACACCTGGACCTACTTCTTGTTTGTAGCCAACATCGGCAAATATTTTGAGTAGTTCATTTCCACTTCGTGCTGTCTCAATGCTAATCACATCGGCATCCATCGCTTCAATCGTACCAATGATGTCATTAAATTCACTATAACACATATGTGTATGTATCTGCGTTTTCTCAAATGCACTGGCAACAGAGAGTTTAAAGTCTCTTACCGCCCATCTTTCATACTCTTTAATCTTAGCTTCTCGGAGTGGGTAGCCCTCTTTAAACGCAGCCTCATCAACTTGAATGATTTGAATACCAGCATTTTGTAAATCATTTATCTCATCATTGATAGCAAGTGCAATTTGTTCTGAAACGTCACTTCTTGCTTTGTCATCGCGTACAAATGACCAGTTTAAAATTGTGACAGGACCAGTAAGCATCCCTTTCATAATCTTTTTTGTTTTGCTTTGCGCATAGGTCGTCCATGCTAGTGTCATTGGTTGAGGGCGAGAAACATCACCATAGATAAAAGGTGGTTTCACACAACGACTTCCATAGCTCTGCACCCAGCCATTTTGTGAAAATCCATACCCTTTAAGTTGTTCACCAAAGTACTCAACCATATCATTTCTTTCAGGCTCTCCATGTACTAAAATATCTAAACCACACTCCTCTTGAAAAGCGACACACTTATCAATATAAGCTTTGATCCCAGTTTCATAATCTTCTAATGAGATAAGCTTGTTTTTAAAATCTCGTCTGAGCTTTCTCAGTTCTTTTGTTTGAGGAAAAGAGCCTATGGTCGTAGTTGCTAAATCATCATACTTTAAAAGCTCCTTTTGCACTATAATTCTCTGCTCATACTTTTCTGCTCTTTCTCTTTTTGTTATATTTTGGACTCTTGTTTGTACTGTTTTATCATGAATGAGGGAAGATGTTTTTCTACTTTCATTGGCTTGTATATTCTTTTGAAATTGTCTGTTTTCTTCATCTGTTAATGTCTCTTGAAAAAAGAGTTTTGTAAGAAGTGTGATTTCATCTAATTTTTCTTTTGAGTAGGCAAGCCAGTTTTTAATCTCTGCATTCATTTGTGTCTCATACTCTAAAGTAAACGGGGTATGTAAGAGAGAACAAGAACTTGCAACAATCATCTGTTCTTTATCAACATGTAAAGTAATTTCATCTAAAAGTTTTATGGTCTTTTGTATGTCATTTTTCCAAATATTTCTTCCATCAACAACACCGGCGATGAGTTTTTTATCAGATTTACTTATGATTTGCAAACTCTCTAAATTTTCTTTACCATAAAGAAAATCAAGTCCAATTCCCCAGATAGGTGTATGGAGTAAAATCTTTGTAGCTTCTGTAGAATGTTCAAAATATGTGCTAACGACAATATTAATTTTTTGACTGACTTGTGCAAGTCTGTCGTATGTTGGTTTGATAAGACTTAAAACTTTTGTTTCATTATCTTTAGCAAAGATGGGTTCATCTATTTGTACGGTAATAGCATCATCAAGTGTCGCAATTTCTGCTAAGAGCGCTTCATACACTTTTAAAACTTTTTCTAAAAGTGCATAAGTATCTCCACCATCACTGCGTTTGGAAAGTCCCAAATAGGTAATAGGACCAATAATATTGATTTTTGTTTGTATGCCTATGGATTTTGCTTCTTTATATTCATTGATGATTTTTGTTGCATTTAACTTATACTCATCTTCAAGGGAGAGTTCAGGAACAATGTAATGGTAGTTTGTGTTAAACCACTTTGTCATCTCCATAGCTACAGCATCTTTGTTTCCTCGAGCCATTGCAAAGTAGAGTGTTTCATCTTTTAAAGTTTGAAATCTTGGTGGCACTGCGTTTAGCATGATGGAAGTATCGAGCATATTGTCATAAAGTGAAAAATCGTTTGAACTGATAAATGCGATACCTGCATCTTTTTGATAGTTCCAGTGTCTCTTTTTGAGTTCACTTGCTACTTGCTTAACATCTTCAAATGCAACTTTTTTTGCCCAAAAGTTTTCTAATACTTTTTTGAGTTCTCTTTTTTCACCAATGCGTGGGAATCCAACTACATAATTTTTTGACATGGGTATATCCTTTTGTATTTAATATTTTACGTTTTAAATGAGTTCTATTAAAGGAAAAGAGGAGGGTGGACACCCGTTCTGCGAAATGCAAAACATACAGTGTAGAAAGGACATCGTGGGATGTAGTGGTTGATTAAAATAGCAAGTTTTGTTTTGAGGAGGTAGTGCAAATTGCAGAGGCATGGCTTTTCATTGAGTTCACATGGTGATTCTCTTAGCGCTTCTTCTCTGCTTTGCATAGTTACTTTTGCCTACTCTTCTGTTTGGCTTTGTTCATCTTCAGCGATTGGTTTCATCGCTGGAAAGAGGAGTACATCTCTAATGCTATGCTCATTGGTAAGGAGCATTACAAGTCTGTCTATGCCTATCCCTTGCCCAGCTGTTGGTGCCATACCATAGCTCAACGCTTCGACAAAATCTTTGTCCATTTCATGGGCTTCATCATCACCTGCATCTTTGGCATCCATTTGCCCTTCAAAACGTCCTAATTGATCGACTGGGTCGTTAAGCTCAGAGAAGGCATTGGCAATTTCGCGCCCTGCAATGAAAAGCTCAAAACGTTCTGTTATCTCAGGGTTTTCATCGCTTCTTCTTGCAAGTGGTGAAATCTCTACAGGGTACTCAGTGATAAAAGTAGGGTCAATGAGCTTTTCTTCTACAAATTCATCAAAAAGTTCGCCTTGAAGTTGTCCTAAGTTGAGGTTTGGTTTTACATTGATTGATTTTTCTTTCAAATAAGCATAGATTTTTTCTGCATCTTGTGCTACCTCTGCGGGAACACCACCAACACTGGTAAGTGATGTAATCAATGGAATTTCTTGAAAATTATCAAAGTTTACACTTAACTCTCCATAAGGTAAAAGTGCTGGAAGATTTAAGTGTTCAAAAAGATAAGCAAAGTACTCTTTTGTGATTGCAATTAAATCTTTATACGTTTTATATGCCCAGTAAAATTCTATAGAAGTAAATTCAGGATTATGTGTTGCATCCATCCCTTCATTTCTAAAGTTACGGTTAATCTCAAAGACTGCTTCAAAGCCACCAACGATGAGGCGCTTGAGGTATAACTCAGGTGCAATACGAAGGTATCTGTCAATGCCAAGTGCATTGTGGTGTGTTACAAATGGTTTTGCATTTGCACCCCCTGCGATAGGGTGCATCATCGGTGTCTCCACTTCTAAAAAGCCTTTGTCTTCAAAGAAACGCCGTGTCAAAGAGATAACTTTAGAACGTGTTTGAAATGTTTTTCTTACCTCTGCATTCATAATCAGATCAAGGTAGCGTTTTCTATAACGAATCTCTTTGTCTGTTACCCCATGAAATTTTTCAGGGAGTGGATTGATTGATTTTGTAAGAAGTGTAAGGGAATCGGCATGTAAAGAGAGTTCCCCTTGTCCTGTAACAAAAGGGTAACCTCCTACTTCAATAATATCACCCACTTCAATATTTTTCTTAAAAATAGTGTTATAAAAACCTTCAGGAAGGTTGTCTCGTGCTACATAAATTTGTAATAGCCCTGATTCATCTTCAATTTTGACAAAAGAAGCTTTTCCCATAATACGTAAAAATTTTATACGACCACTTACGATGTAAGAACGGTTTTCATCACGTTTAGACTCGAGTTGTTCTATGTCTGCGTTTACATTGAGATATTTTTTTATTGTTGTGTTTCTTTTTGAATTATTTGAATAAGGGTTTATACCCTCTTGTTGTAAAAATTCTACTTTTTCAATTCTTTGTTGTATATATTTGTTTGTTAGTGGCAATACTATTCCTTCGTTAAAGTTATTTATTTTGGCAGTTTTTACAGATGCCGTATATCTGCATAGAGTGTTCACTCATTTGAAATCCAAGCTCATCTGTAATGGCATGTTGGCGTTTTTC
>WFQD01000354.1 GCA_015487265.1 Sulfurimonas sp.
CCAAGAAGCAAGTTTTTGATGCCGTTCACAAGCTCAATAGCCGACCCAGAAAATGTTTGGGATATAAAACCCCTTACGAGGTTTTCGAAGAACTGACTGGCATCAACCAAAAAACTTTACTCGGTTATGCACTTATGACTTGAATTCAGCTATGTTGTTAGAATAACGAGAATTCATTATTTGGGATAACTGATATAGATTCTTGTTACTCGTTTCTAATATAGCACTAAAAAAACTGTCTGCTGTTAAGCTAGAAAGCATAGGTAAAAAGGCATTATGATCAAGTAAAAATCCCTCAATAAAGCCAAAGTCCCCAGTTTTTATTGAGCCAATAAATTTATCAAGTAATTTTTTTTCTTCTGTTTTTTTATTAGAGTTGTAAATATCAGTATTAACTGTTCTTACTCGCTCATACATTTTTATAAAATCACTGTCATTGTCATTCATATAAGATAAACCAGTGCCATTGGACATTCCATTATTTCCTAATACTTTTTCCTTCCAAGAAGGATATTTTGTAAAATTTTCAGGTAATAAACATATATTTAATTGAGCTTGAATGCCTACTAAAGAATAGTCGGATAGCCCTTCTTTATTAAAATTAATGAGCAATGCAACAGCATGTAACAGTAATGCAGGAGTTTCATATTCACACTTGTTGAATTTTTCAGTAACATCCTGTAATAAACGAATAAACTCCTCATCTTCGAGTTCTCTGTAATTCCACAGCTTTACCCAAGAGGGTCTTTCATGCTCTTTTTCTTCTATAAAGAAAGAAAGTTTACTGATAATACTATCTAGAACATTAGGTTCAATATAGCTCTTATATAATATTTTTATCCACGATTGCTTCGGCAAAAGAAAGTCAACCTCATCAAGGCTATACTTCTTGAGCAGCTCGGTTATAGGTGGCTTATCCTCCTTATTAGTATCGTCAAGACTTGATAACAGTCCATTATATGAAGAAAAACCACTTTCATCTAAAGCGCCACTTTTAGCCTCTATGTTTAAACAAAAAAATATGTAAGTAAACTTTGATAAAAACCCGGTATTATCAAGGTATTTTTTATCAATTTTTTTAGTTATGTAAATAAAATCAATTATAGATTGTCTTATATGGCGCAAGTTGTCGTATCTTGCCTGATTATAGACACCTTTTATTATCGATTTTTTAAATCCATCTATCTCTATTGGATTATCATCGAGGAACTTATCGAGAACATCTGGGAAGTTGTGACGAACTTCAAATGTTTTACCTATAACTTTTTCTTTAAAATCAATATATACATCTTCTTTTACTTCAATCAATTTATCTTCATTTGCTATAAGAATGACTTTAAAGGAAGCTTGTTCTACTAGATAATTTATATATCCAAGAACTTCCTTAGTGTTTATTTCTGTTCTTTCTAAGTCATCAAATACGAAAATTATTTCTTTATCTTTTTTTGGTTTATCTGTAAAAAAATCTAAGGGGTTAAACTTTTCTAAACTCGTAGACAAACTACCGTCTTTTTTACCATCGCCATCACAATCAAAATTTATACCAAGCTTTAAAGCACTTTTTAAAAGATTCCCAGTCAATTTTGCATATTTTGAAGCAAGAATCGGATGTAAGTTCTGAAAAATTTGCTCATCTATAGCACTTACATCTTTAAGACCAAACAAGCTTATTTTTATAAACCTCTTTTTTTGATCATCCGAAGAGTTAGATTTAATATATTCTTTTATAAAATCATCTATGAAATAAGTCTTCCCACTCCCCCATTTTCCAGATAGAAGTATGGCATACTCTGGTTTTTCTAAAGATAAGTAGTATGAAATATTTTCAGTTATATGCTCATTCAATCCAAAGACTCCGTATCGTTGCTTTTGTTGCATAACAAATTAAGCTCAGCGGCCTTGTAAGGGCTTTAACTTACAGTCTGTGCTTTTAAAAGAGTTTACCGTGTTTCATGAGTTTTATGTTTTTTTATTAAGTAGCTTTACCATGAAGAGGGGTAAATTTTTGAGATTGAGGTTTTTCTATTCCAGAGTACCCTCTATTTTGAGCAAGCTCAATTCACCTTGCCCCCCCCCTGCTGAACAAAACACCATTATTTAGACTACATGATAAACCCATTTAAAGGCCTATAAATCACAATAAGGCTGTTCAAACATGAAGACGAGCTTTAATTTATCTGACATTTTTTGACTTAACCAGAGGGTATTTAATGGGAGCGAAAGATTATCGGATCAAGTCCGATAGTGACAACGTGATATTCAAACTCAATATAACACTGCTACGTTAAGGTATCGGCTATCTGGGGGTTCGGGTTTACGTTGAGTCGTTACAATGGATTTGAAAAATGGCATAATACAAACACTTTTAACTCATTAAATATAGTTGACCATGAAAACACTTACTATTACCCGCCCAGACGATTGGCATTTACATTTGCGTGACGGGGCTGTTTTGAATGATCTTGTGCCTGCGACGGCACGTCATTTTCAAC
>WFQD01000355.1 GCA_015487265.1 Sulfurimonas sp.
ATTAATAACACTTGAAAAATTTTAAAGTTCATTTAATTTTAACAGATCTCAAAAAATTTTAAACCGTTACTAATAAATAGGAGAAATTCACTTAGATTAATGCGGAGGTGATATGAAATGAGAAGATGGTTGAAGCTTGGACTGTCTGTTTTGGTGGCGATGTTGTTGATTGAGAGTGTGTTTGCTGACCCTATGGTAAACGGAAGCAAGACTAACGAAATAAAAAAGCTAGACAAAAACAGAGAAACAACACCAAAGATCTTTAAGGATAAAGAGAGTATTAATAGGCTTGCAGCAATTTTAGCAAAGGAAACGCTAACAGAAAGAGACTACATGGAGATAAGAGCCATATTAGAGAAAATGGGGAACATATCCATAGACGACCAAGCTTGGATCCATTTAAAAGACTATATAGACAGCGAAAGAGCCAAAAAGAAGTGGCTGATAGAGAAGAGCAAGAGAGAAAGAAAACATAAAAAAGATGCCTCAACAACTTCAGTTAGAGCTGGTATATTGAGCATCAATCCACAAAACCATATTCCAATTCTCGTCCAGCAGTATCCGGACCTGTTTGGAGACTTTTTGTATGAAGGACAAAACTATGCCGAGGAGGTATTCTACATTTCTAACGGGTTGAAGACCGTTGATGGTGTTCGAGTATATGAGTTTGAGTATACAATAGTTTACGAAGATGAAGATGCACCTTGGCCTTGGGATAATATATATGATGCCATTAGATATGCTAACTGGGGGCGGTGGGAAGATATAGAAACCTACTACCTCTACGTTTATCAGAATGGAACGCCGTGGAAGTTTTATTTCTACTATGGAGAGCCGGTAAACAACGGAATTTACAGTGGTAGTGCAACCTACTACACTATACCTGGGCCACATATAATTGCTTATGTACCTTGGTCTTCATTTTCGAGAAATGGAAATAGACCCTATATCTACGTAAATACTTGGAATCACGCTTTAGGAGAGAATGACAACAATCCAAATATGTCTAATTGGGTATCTGCTTATGTAGTAACTCAAGGAAGCCGAGTTGATGCTGAAAGGAAATATGTCGATGACTGTTCGCTAAGTCCATTTTGTTGAGTGATAAATAATCTTTTTTAAATTTTTATTTAAGAAGTGTGTATTATGATTATGGACATTAAGAAAATCTTCTCAAGCTTGTTGGCTGGATACCTCGGAGTATTAATTTGCTGGCTGATCTTCGGCACCACAGGGTATTTTATAAATTCGTTGTTCTCACATACATTAGCTATAGTTTTAAATTATTTTATTACAGTATTTGTCATGCTAATGTATTTTAAATTGTTCGTCAGGAATTTGACACTTGCTGGAATTTTAGCCATATCTGTTTTGCTGCTTACTTTTGTTATACCCTACTTAGCTGTGAAATTTATGAGCATGCTAAACATAAGTGTTGACCGAACTTACTATGGCATAGTCCTTAGCACAGTAGTAATGGGTTTTATATGGGGCATAATACTGCTTAAGGCAGAAAAAGAGGTTCCATGAGTTGATAGGTCTGTCTTTACAGACCCTTTGCAATTTCTTACACAAAAGGATAAGCTATAAATGACACTGTATCAGTTTATTTCAAGCATGAAAATAAAACAAACACAATCCGGCGGTCGAATAGAAATTACATCTCGTGCATACTTAAAACTTCCGCTGGCAAGCATTCTGACAGGTTTCTTCTCTACGCAGATTGCTTAGCCACCATGAAGCGCCGATGCTTCGTGCTTTAAATTCGAAGTATCACACATTCACAATGCTTAAAATTTTTTTGCAGAACTTATAAAAATGAGAATTCCAAAAAAATATATAATTTTCCTATCTTATCCTCTCCTTTTTACTGATGCAGTTATTTACTCCCTTTTAAAAGTAAATATTGTAAAATTTTTGGATATAATTGAAGAATCCCTTGCACAAAAATATCGTTTAGAACACCCTCTGCTTACTTTATTCACTTTAATAATAATTAATACGCTTGCCTATGAAGTTTGGAGATTTTTAGCTGTATACTTTCTTTTAAGGAAAAAAGCTCCAGCTTAGCTGAAGCTCTGCACATAAAAATCTTAAACTTCGACAACTTATAAGAAATCAACTCTTTTAAAATCATCATCAAAGGTTGCAATCTTTTTTATTCCATTCTCAATACAATTTGCAGCAATTAAGGCATCGTTTGGTAAAAGACAATATTTACCAATAATATCAGCAGCTATTTCTACAGTTTTCCTTGTAATTGGAAGTACTTCAAAAATTGGAAGAAGTTTAATTATTTCTGAAAACATATCCTTTGCAATGACGTGAGATTTCTTCTTAATAGTGTTAGC
>WFQD01000356.1 GCA_015487265.1 Sulfurimonas sp.
ATCATCAATAGTGATATAGTAAACAATCTTTATAAATTACAAAGTAAAATGTATAGGCTCAATAAGTATACAAAATACCATATTATTAAATTTGTTCTTCTCCTTAATAAACAAGATTTTATTGTCACCCTCAATAATTTTCTTGAAGATTTTGGACTCAGCATCATGAAAATCATTTTTATACTGGCATTGAGTATACTTATCTATTTCTTTAGAAAATTTACAGAGTTTGTTTTACAAAAGTATATCTTTACACTCGAACTTTTAGAGCATTATTCCAAAGATATTATGCATAAACTTTACAAGCCATTTGATTATTTAGTTTTAGTTATCAATGCCAATATGATTCTCTATGTTTATAATGATTTTAGCAGTTTTTCGATGACTACAAAAGTTTTTAATATTCTCTATGGCATGTTTTTTACATATATTATTTATAAAATCATTAACACTATTGCCACCATCAAGATTGCTACCATCAACAGAGAAAACAATGGTATAAAAAATGAGATGATTAATGTTTCCATTAAAATTATCAATTTTCTTATTCTTATCATTGGTATTCTCATTGTACTCTATTTTGCAGGTGTCAATCTAACTGCTGTTTTATCAGGGCTTGGAATTGGTGGATTTGCTGTTGCATTTGCAGCAAAAGATACTATTTCAAACTTTTTTGGCACGCTTTCAATTCTTTTTAGTAATGTATTTTCTCAAGGAGATTGGATAATTGTTGGAAAAAATGAGGGGGTTGTTGTAGAAATAGGACTACGGGTCACTACATTAAGAACATTTGACAATGCCCTTATTTCCATTCCCAATGGAAATTTTGCAACAATGGAAGTAAAAAACTGGAATAGAAGAGTACTTGGACGTCGTATCAAGATGAGTCTTGGCATAAAATATGATTCAAAAACCGAAGATATAAAAAATGCTGTTGCTCAAATAAGAACTATGCTGGACAAACATGCAGGCATAGCAACAGAAAATACAAAATACAAATATAAAGAGGTTCATGGAGCAAAACTCATTTCTAAAGACAACTTTCAAGGTGTCAAAAAAACACTCCTTGTATATCTTGATGAATTTGCACCATCGAGTATGAATATCTTAGTTTATTGTTTTACAAAAAGTGTTGATTGGCAAGAGTGGCTAGAGATCAAAGAAGATGTTATGCATAAAATTATGAAAATATTTGAAGAAAACAATTTAGAGTTTGCATTTCCTTCTTTATCTATTTATAACGAAAGTGAGCATCTTCCACTTACGCAATAAAATGCTCGAATTTTAAAAATAATTGCCAAAGTAAAGAGCTGACAATTCCCGCTATAAATCCTGCGAGAATGTCATCTCCCACAACTGCAATACCGCCCTTGCCTTCCTTATAAAGCCTTCCAATAATAGAGTGTTTCTCTTTATCAAAATAGAGGAAAAAAGCCAAAGAAAGCAATATTTGAACAATAAAACCATTTGAAAATGTAGTTATTTCACTTACGGCTACCCCATAAGCAGGAGCCACACTCAAAGCAAAACCAACACCTGCAAACTTATCTATCACTATATGAGGGTCATGGTGTGCTCCCCCACTCTCTTCATATCTATTTATTGCACGTATTGCAATAATAGAGAGTAATACAGTTGCTAAAAAAAGAGTATTTGTATCTAAATAAATCAATATAAACAACGAAATTATAGCTGCAAGAAGTGTTGCAATAAATGGTGCAATTTTTGCACTCAAGCCAGAGAGTCCAAGTGTTAAAAAAAAGTTTTTCATACAGTTTCCTAAGTAAGTGATGTTGTTTGATAGAGTTTCATCAATTCAAGATAAAAATCTTTTTCACTATGCTCTTCAAGTAAGCCTTCAACAGCAAAAGTATCAGAGTAAAGTTTTTCAAGATTTTTAAAGCGCTTCGGCTTGAGTTTAGAGAGTAGAAATGCTGAAATTTCTTTACGCATTAAAACAGCGGGTGGTAAAAGACCATTCTCTAAAAGTTCCAAAATAGAATCTGCATGATAAGAAATATGATGATGTTGCCCATGTGGACAGGTATGTGTACTCACAAGTGTTGTGCATTTGTTACAATAAACATATTCACTTGAGATATTGATTTCAATAGCAACACCTTTAAAATTATCTATAATAGATTTGTTTGAATTCGAATCATAAAACATGCCAAGCCCTGCATGGTTTCTTCCAATCGTCAATCTATCACATCCATAATTTTTTGCAACAATCGCATCAATCATAATTTCACTATAGCCTGCAAAAATGTAACTATTTTCAAGTGGCAAAACAAGTACACGATTTTTTGGTAAAAAGTTGTTTACAAAATACTCTAATGCCTCTTTTCTGAGTTCATAACTTAAATTTTGCTTTGTGTAAGGTTTGAGTAAAAAAATAACCAATAAATCTGTACTATCCAAAGTTTGTCGGATGAGACGCTCGTGTGCACGATGCAAAGGATTGGCCGCCATAAATAAAGAAGAAACATGCTGTGCACCAAGGACTCTTTTTGCGGTTTGGATTTTTTGTTTATTTTCATTTTGTGTAGCATTCTCAAGTTCATATTCTCCACACACAGCCAATGAACCGATGCGCTTAAGTGTAGAAATTACCCCAGGATGTGTTGTATCGTCCGTTCCATAAATATGTTTAATCCGTTCATTGGGGTTAATAGCAAAAACTTCTTCGACAATGAGTGTTGCAAACACTTCCTTTTCACAAATAAGTAAAATCTCTTCCCCTTTTGAAAGGGAACGCAGTACTTTTTCATTCTCTTTTCCAGAAGGAGCTAACAAAAAAGGGAAAGGAAATGAGTGTTCATTAATTAACCCTGTTTTTAAAACTTCTTTGGAAGTTTTTTCATTCATGAGAGTTGTCGCAGGATAGAGAAGATTATCTTTTAAAAGTTCAAGTGCAGAAGCTGCCTCTTTATCGATAAAGAGGGTTTTATTTTTTCTTGATGATGTCATATTTCTTGCGTTTTTCCCATAAACTTTTACGACTTATTCCTAACTTTTTAGAGAGTTCTGTATCAGGGTATTTGTTTTGATAATTTAAAATAATAAATTTCACATAATCTTCTATAGGCAAGATTTCACTTTTATCAAAAATATTATTTTCACTTTTAATTTCAAATATAGGGTGCTCGACATCCTCTATTTTTTCATTACTCGTTACAATGATGTTTTTATCTTTAATCAGAGAACAAAAAGTTTTCCGTTCACTCTTTTTGAGTACTTGATAATCAATAATATACACAATACAGTTTTGTGGTAACATAGTAAGTTCATTCATACTGTCTATCTCATTTAAAGATAAGAAATGAATAGGCATATCTTGATTTTTAGCATACTCAAAAGCAAAGGCATCACTATATTTTTGAAAACTTGAAGAGATAAAGAGTGGTAACTCTATATTTTTCACATCTTGATTATGTGCTACAGAGGCAAAGGAATGTGTCAAATATTTTTCATAAGCATCATTTCTCGTTTTAAGTTTTTCAAACTCTTGATAGTGATTGATTTTTCTCACAAGCTCTTCGATCATAAAAGGTTTCAAAATATAATCTTTTGCACCTAAAGTAAGTGGTTTTGAGACTGTGTCATTACTGATGTAAGAGACCATTAAAATAATAATGGATTTTTTAAATGATTGTATGACAGGAGTAAAATCCTGCCCATTAATGTTCGTTGAAAGAAGCACAACATCATAACTTGAGCCTTTAATGGCATCTTTTGTAGAAGTACACATTTCACATGTATGACCGAGTTCTCCTAATTTTGTAGCAATACTCTGTGCTAAATAAATTTCGTTTTCTATAATCAGTATTTTCAAATTTTCGTCCAATCAAAATATTTTAAATTTGCATTTGCAATCACACCCACACCCTCACCTCGACCAATGAAGCCAAGTTTTTCTGTTGTCGTTGCTTTAATGTTTACTCTTGCAGTCGCAAGACTAAGCACCTTTGCTAATGTTTTTCGCATAGCAAGTTTATACTTCCCTATACGCGGTTTTTGTGCAGCAATAGTAATATCTACATTGATAATCTCAAAACCTAAATGAGCAATTTTACTCACAACTTTTTGAAGCAGTATCTTCGAGTCTATTCCTTTATAAGCATCATCATTATCTGGAAACATATCCCCAATATCTCCAAGTCCAGCTGCTCCTAAAAGTGCATCAATGAGTGCATGAATTGCAACATCCCCATCACTATGTGCTTTAAATCCGTATTCGGATTCAATTAAAACACCACCTAGCCACATATCACCATCTACATCAAATGCATGCACATCAAAACCTGTACCGCTTAAAATATCACTTGAAGATACTTCTAAACATGGGAGTTTTTGTAAATCTTTTGCAAAGGTAATTTTATGTGCATCTTCCTCACCTATGATAAACTCACGTCTACCACCAAACGCAACAATAGCACTACTTTCATCTGTAAACTCTTCTTGAGTATTTAAAGCCTTTTGCAGTATGTTTGTTCTTGAGAGTTGTGGTGTTTGGATGCGTTTCACCTGATCTCTATCTATGGTATGCATTTCATATGTTATTGTATCACTCAAAGGGAGATACGGTACAACACAATCAGCATCCTTCATCTCTCTTAATATAGTATGTAAAAAATCAAAACTGACACAAGCACGTGCAATATCACTCACTAAAACAAACTCTGTATCTACCTCTTTTAAAGCATTTTGTAAAGATTGTTGCCTTGTTTTTGCACCTTCAACAAATGTATAATCTGCATAATATGGCATGAAAGCTAGATCATCACTCGAAGCGGTAATAATGATTTTTTTAAAATACTGGGTAGATTCGAAACGATTTGCCACAAATTTCCATAGCGGGTCATGTCCAATTCGTAACCATTGTTTCTTCACATCTTGATTAAAACGGCTAGAACTCCCTGCAGCAAGCAAAATGAGTGTATAATCAGTCAAATTTCCCCCTAATTACAAAAGTGTTACGAAATTATACACATTGAAACTTTTTTTATCTTTAACTCAATTATTGAAATTTCAAATAATAGATAAAATATTTTATCACTTCAAAGCTTTTAGCTTAGATTAACTTTATTTGATTATATTTCCATTATATAATTGATAGAAGAGAAGGAGTAATTATGAGATCTTCATGGTTAAAAGAGAGAGAAAACGATCCTGTTCGTACACAAATGTATTATGCCAAACAAGGCATTATTACTGGCGAAATGGAGTATGTTGCAAAAGTAGAAGATTTATCTCCTGAATTAGTGCGCAGTGAAGTAGCACGTGGACGTATGATTATTCCTGCAAATGTAAACCACACATCTTTAGAGCCAATGGCAATAGGGATAGCAAGTAAATGTAAAATCAATGCAAATATTGGTTCATCTGCGATTGCTGCAGATATAGAAGATGAAGTTGAGAAGATGAAAATCTCTCAAAAATACAAGGCAGATACAGCAATGGATCTCTCTACAGGTGGAGATTTAGATGAGATTCGTAAAGCAGTTATCAATAATTCAAAAATCCCAATAGGTACCGTACCAATTTACCAAATTCTCCATGATGTTGGGAACAAAATAGAAGACCTTACTATAGAAGTTATGCTTGAAGTGCTTGAACGCCAAGCAAAACAAGGGGTTTCTTACTTTACTATTCATGCAGGTTTCTTGCTTGAAACGATGCCTAAAGTTGCAAAACGCAAGATGGGGATTGTTTCTCGTGGTGGAAGTTTGATGGCAGCATGGATGATGCACTACCATAGAGAAAATCCTTTTTATACTGCGTTTGATGAGATTTTAGACATTTGTGCGAAGTATGATGTCAGTCTTTCTTTAGGTGATTCACTCCGTCCAGGTTGTTTAGCAGATGCTTCTGATGATGCACAACTTGGTGAGCTTAAAGTGCTTGGAGAACTTACCCTCAAAGCATGGGAAAAAAATGTTCAAGTAATGATAGAAGGTCCAGGACATGTACCAATCAATCAGATTGAACGTAATATGAAAATTCAGCGTGAACTTTGTCATGAAGCACCTTTTTACATCTTAGGACCACTTATCACTGACATCGCTGCTGGATATGACCACATCTCTTCTGCTATTGGTGCAGCTGTTGGTGGTTGGCATGGAGCAAGTATGCTTTGTTATGTCACACCAAAAGAGCATCTAGGGCTTCCAAACGCAGCGGATGTTCGTGAAGGGATTATCGCCTATAAAATTGCAGCACATGCTGCCGATATTGCTCGTGGGCGCAAAGGTGCACGCGATATTGATGATGCAATGAGTGATGCACGTTATGCTTTTGACTGGGAAAAACAGTTTGAACTTTCTCTTGATGGAGACAGAGCAAGAGAGTACCACGATGAAACCTTACCTCAAGATGTTTTTAAAGAAGCAGAGTTCTGTTCTATGTGTGGACCAAAATTCTGTTCGTACAAAATAACACAAGAGATTATGGACAATCCTGAAGCAATTGCACAGATTGCAGCCGATGCAAAAGAGAAAGAAGAAGCTGCCGCTGTTGCTTAAAACTTAAATAGTTTAAGTTCTTATTTTAAATAAGACAATATTTGTCTTATTTAGATATAATCCCAAAATTAAAAAATATTCAATAAAGGAAATAATTTAATATGACTGAAGAAATTGTAAAATCAGCACTTTCAAAAGTAATGTATCCAGGTTTTACCAAAGATATTGTTACTTTTGGTTTTGTAAAAGATATCGTAGTCAATGGTGATGATGTAAGCTTCACAGTAGACATCACTTCATCGGCTCCAGAGGTTGCACAACAAATCAAAGATGAAGCAACAGCTGAATTGATGCGTGAAGGTGCAGAGAACATTACGTGTAACATTAAAGCTCCTGTAATGCCAAGAGAGAGTTCATCTAAGGGCAAAAACATTGCGCCACAAGTGAAAAACTTTTTGATGGTAAGCTCAGGAAAAGGTGGAGTTGGAAAATCAACTACATCAGTAAATATCGCTATCTCTTTAGCAAAACAAGGGCTGAAAGTTGGTCTTTTAGATGCAGATATTTATGGTCCAAACATTCCTCGTATGATGGGTTTAGATACTGTTAAACCTGAAGTCACTGGAAACAAAGTATTGCCACTCAAAGCATATGGGATTGAAATCATGTCTATGGGTTCACTTATGGAAGAGGGACAATCTTTAATCTGGCGTGGTGCTATGATTATGAAAGCGATTGAGCAATTCTTACGTGATATTTTATGGTCAGAATTAGACTGTTTAGTAATCGATATGCCTCCAGGAACAGGTGATGCACAACTTACTCTTGCACAAAGTGTTCCTGTAACAGCTGGTCTAACTGTAACAACACCTCAAGGTGTTTCTTTAGATGATTCTCGTCGTTCACTCGATATGTTTAAAAAGTTAAACATTCCTATCGCTGGAATTATTGAAAATATGAGTGGCTTTATCGCTCCAGATACAGGTGTTGAGTATGACATCTTTGGAAAAGGGACTTCTCAACCTATGGCAGATGAGTTTGATACAAAAATCATTGCTGAGATTCCATTAGAGCCAAGCATTAGAACAGGTGGAGATGAAGGGAAACCTATCTCTTTTGTGAGTCCATCTAGTGAATCAGCACAGCGTTATGCAAAAGCGGCTGCTTCTATTTGGGAAACGATTGAAGAAATCAATGCCAATGGTGGGGTAGATAACCAAGCAGTACAACCAACAACACCTCCAGGTGTTTCTGCATGTTCAACTGCTGCTGCACCAAAACAAGCACCTGCTTCAGAGGGTGAATCTTGTGGTACAGGATGTGGTTGTCACTAAGACAACTCTCTTAGTAATGCCTTAAAGGCATTACTCAAAAAATCTTTAAGCTTCCAAACTCCCCGCAAGTCTTTTATAAACAACTGAATTTTCAAGTAGTTCACTATGTGTTCCACTCGCCACAATTTTTCCTTTTTGCATTACTAAAATTGTATCTGCATGCTCAATTGTACTGAGTCTATGGGCTATTGTAATCGTAATTTTATCTTGAGTATAAGAATCTAATGCTTTTTGTATGCGTTTTTCACTTTCATTATCAAGAGCGGATGTTGCTTCATCAAAGAGTAAAAGCGAAGCATGTTTGTAGATTGCACGGGCAATAGAGAGGCGTTGGCGCTGTCCACCTGAGAGATTAGCACCTGCTTCACTCATCATGGTATGTATCCCCTCTTCAAGTGCCATAGCAAAGTCATAAGCATCTGCAAGTTTGAGAGCCTCAATAACTCTCTCCTCATCTATCTCTTCTTCACCATAAGCGACATTTGCAGCTAAAGAGTCTTGAAAGATGTAAACTCTTTGTGTAACAAGTGAGATATGATGTTTAAGTGAGGACAAATCATACTCTTTAATGTCCAATCCATTGATTTTTACCATACCCTCATCTGCATCATAAAAACGCATGAGCATCGCAATAAAGGTTGATTTTCCTCCTCCACTATCGCCCACTAATGCAATCTTTTGTCCATCGTAGATTGTAAGATTAATATTTTGAAGTGCATAGGAACCTTCATACATTAAAGAGACATTTTGAAACTCTATCTTTTTTATATCACTACTTAGCGTGTTTTTTCCATCAACGATAGTTGGCTTTGTATCTAACACCTCAAAGACCCGCTCACTCGCCGCTATGGCATCTTGAATTTTTGCATATGTTCCACTAAGCTTTCGTATAGGTTCAAAAACAAGCCCAACGGCTGTAATAAACGCAGTAAATTCACCAACACTCATATTTCCCGCAAATACCTCTTTTCCACCAACATAAATAACAGCTGCCAAACCTGTCACGCCAAGCATTTCCATCAAAGGTGGCACAAGGGCACCTACATAAACAGTTTTCATATTTATCTTAAAAAATTGCCAATTTTGCACACTAAAACGTTGCAGTTCAAAATCTTGTGTATCATTTGCCTTAATAATTTCGCTGTTATTAAAAACCTCTGTGAGACGGGTTACAATATCTGCATTTTTTTCTTGGGAACGGTGTGAGTACTTTTTGAGTCTTCGAGCAATCGACATCAAAGGCACAATAGCTAAAGGCACAACCACAAGGGTATAAAAAGAGAGCATAGGACTCAAATAGATGATATACCCAACAAGTGCCATAACTGCTAAAATATCTCGAAACAAATCGGGCAAGATATTTGCAACAAAAGTTTGAATCCGACCAATATCATTCGTCACACGAGAAATAAGCTCTCCACTTCGATTTATGTAGAGAAATGCCATATCTTGAGATATAATATGTGAAAGTAAAAGCTCACGAAAACGTGTCACAATACTCTGCCCAATATACTCCATAAAAATAGTTTGAATATACTTCCCAATCGCTTTTGTCAGGTAAATACCAATCAAACCCAAAGGAATCAAATACAACATCTCTTTTTTCTTAGCAATAAACATATCATCCATCAAAGGCTTCATAATATGCGCACTCGCAGCCGTAGAAAACACAATCAAAATACCGCCAAAGATGACAAGCAGATAGTAAAATTTATACTCTTTTATGTAAGGCCAAAACCGTTTTATAATCTCTTTCAATAGCAGTTCCTTTTATAATTGCACAATTATATCTTAATTGGATATAATTTTAAAAATAAATTGAGTGAGACTTCTATGAAAATTCCCCTACATGTACAACTCAGAAGACAAAGTAATAATCTTTTAAATACACTCCTCTCAAGTTTTACAAAACATAAAAGTGACACCCCTTTTATAGATAAAGAGAAAGTAAAAAGTATTCTTATCATCCGTCCAAACTATCGTATAGGAAATCTCATTTTCTTGACACCCCTCATCAATACTCTTGCAAAAGAGCTTCCAGATGCCAAAATAGACATCATTGTCGGCATGAAACTCGCAGGAGATATACTCCAAGAACTTCCAAATGTAGATAAAGTGATTGCTATTCCACGAAAACTACTCAAAGAGCCTCTTCATTTATATGATTTTATCAAAGAGACACGAAAAAAGAAATATGATGTTGCACTCAACATTATGGCAGCTTCTACAAGTTCACAGCTAGTAACTACACTCACAAACGCAGAGTATAAAGCAAGTTACTACAATGAAAAAAGTTGGGCAAGACTTACACACACCACTGCGTTTACACATCTTTACCAGCACATTGGACTAGAGTCTTTAGAACTTGTAAGACTTTTTAACATTGAACCACCAACACAAAATCTCAAATTTGACATCAGACTCAAAGAAGCAGAAATAAAAGAAGCAAAAAAAGATATAGCCAAACTATTAGAAAAAAATAGTATTCCTAAAGAGCAAAAAGTTATAGCCCTTTTTAGAAATGCACGTTTTGACAAAAGAATTACAGATACATGGTGGCAAGAGTGGTTTGAAGCATTAGATGTCAAACGCAACAATATTACTGTAGTAGATATACTTTCACCTGATATTCCAAAAAAACTTAACTCGCAAGTCCTAGAATATTCCAACAAAAACCTGCGTTTACTCGGTGCATTTTTTCATGAATGTGACCTTTTTATAAGTGCGGATACAGGACCCATGCATTTGGCTGTTGCATCTCAAGCAAAAGTTTTAGCACTTTTTAATAAAACAAGTATAAGTGCTTATGGTGCATTGGGCGAAAAGAACAAAACGATTGATATCAATCATCTTCAAGCAAAAGATGTAGCAAAAATTACAAAGGACTTTTTATAATTTTTGCTACATAAGCAGTCACATCCTCCGCATAGTTTCTATCCCATGCATATTTTCGACTATCCATAGCCCCCATAATATTTATAAGAAGAAAATAAAGTGTTACAAAAAGTAAAAACTTTTTCAAATACTTTTGAGAAAATGTTTGAAAATAGACTAAAAAAGGGATAATAGCAAAAGGAAAGACAATAATAAGATGCCAATAACTAAAGATAATGGGAGAGAGGATTGAGCTTATAAAGACTCCAAAAAGTGCGCCAAAGACATATAAGAGTAGCCACTCTTCTTTGGAACTAATGACTGCTTTTCTTTGAAACGCACTTTTTTTCACGCTCTCATAAAAAGCTTTGTTTGCCTTATAGGAGATGTAAATACTCAATACCCCAATGGAAAAGACAAGTGCTTTATAGAGATAAACAAAAATTGTTTGCACGACCACAGAAGCCCCTAACCACTCAAAATGCGCACTCGCGATGAGCTTATTTGGAAAGAAAAAAGAACCATAACGCAACCAATAGATAAAGGATTTCAATACAGGGTAAACATGCACCCCACCCCACCCAATATAGCGTTCTCCTTTTTTCACATTTGGATTATGTCGAATCGCTTCATTGTGCAAAAACTCAAGAGCATAAGGCACAAGAGAAGCACCCACAAGTAAAATTCCAAATGCAACACCGAACCAATTGATTTTGACCATATTTCTAAAAATCAGATAAAGAGAAATAATGGCTAAAATCAACCAAGAGTAGTGAAACTGTAGTGCAAAACCAATAGACATCACATGTAAAGTTGCATATAAAAACGAGCTTTTTTCTCTTTGCTGGTAGGCAGTCCACAGATGCAAGGCACTAAAGAAAAAAAGATAAGAAGGATTGTATAAAATATTTTCAAAAAGAAACCAAGGGTTGAGCCAGTAAATCACTAAAAAAACTAAACGCAGGTCATTTTTAAATATATCTTTTAAAACATTATCTAAAAGAAGATACGAAAAAAGATGTAAAAATATAAGTACAAGCATCGGCGACCAAGGTGAATCATACAGCATAATTGGCAAGCCAACAGCAAAGGAAATCATACTCCCTGGAACATTTCCAACAACACTAGCTGCGTTTCCAAAACTACTCCAAGAATCATGATAAGCACCCATATAGCCCTTATAAAGCATCTGTGTTTGATCACCTGTCAAGATTTGATGTTGTGCATAAAAAAGAGAGAGTCCAAAACCTAAGATAAGAAAAAAAACTTGAATATATTTGAATTTATTATCAGTATATGTCATTTAAATGTCCAAAATTTATGTATTGTAAAAGTTATAAGTGGCATTATAGCCACTATAAGCAGTGTATGTAAATAGCTACTTTTAATCTGCAATATATTTGATATAAAATAAGAAAATAAAAAGGTGAAAAATTGGACACCAAAGAATTTGAAAAACTTCACCATATGAAATTCTGACTCAAATACATACTGCGTCTGTGCAATGTAAGAAAAGCTAAATGCAATCA
>WFQD01000357.1 GCA_015487265.1 Sulfurimonas sp.
AAGATATCTTATCTTATGTAAAAAAAATAGTTGAAGGACAGGATATAGAATTAGAAACAGCAATACAAACAATACGACAAACTGAAGATATCTATGATATCTACGGAAAAGCAAAAGAGTATTATTATGATAAAAATTTAAAGCCCGACTACTATCTTACTACCGCACATACTTCAAAAGGGTTAGAATGGGATTTAGTAATACTTGAGAGCGATTTTCCTTGTTATAGAAAAATTGCAGAACATTATAGACATATCCCTAATCACATTCTTTCATTAAAAAACGATTTTTATAGCGATTTTATAAAAGATATGCAAGTAGGCAAAGTAAAACAGGAAATCATTGATGAATTAAATCTATATTATGTTGCTATTACAAGAGCAAAAATAGAGTTAGTAGACAAAACACTTTTTTCTAATACAAATAGCTATAATGCAAAAAGTTTCAACCAATACATTAAAGAAACATTGGAGAAAAAATAATGGCATACGATTTAATTATAGTAGAATCACCTCACAAAGCAATAACTATATCAGGTTTTTTGGGTAGTGGCTATAAGGTAATTGCTAGCAAAGGACATATTAAAAACCTGCCTAAAAAGCAGTACGGAATAGATAAAAAAGATGATAAATTTGTTGCATCGTGGCAATTGATATCTGACAAAGACTATATACTCAAACAATTAAAAACACTCTCTATAAAAGCCGATAAAATTTATATTGCAACCGATGATGACAGAGAGGGAGAAAGAATAGGGTGGGATATAGTAGAATATTTAAAATTGAAAGAATATGACAGAATAGTATTTCACGAAATCACAAAAAAAGCTATAGAAAAAGCTATCAATAGCGCCAGACATATTAACGAAAACATAATCAATGCCCAGATGGCAAGGCGAATGATAGATAGAATTATAGGTTATCCCGTAAGTGAGGGAATAAGATATTATTTCAAGAAGCATAATTTGTGCTCTTACGAATTGTATAAAAATTTAGGTATTGGAAGAGTATCCGCTCCTGCACTAAAAGAGTTGGTAAATACTGAAATAAAGATCAACAAAGCAAAGGTAAAAGATTACAGAAGAGTTGCTATTGACTATTTTCATGATGGTGTCTATTTGAGAGTAAAACATAGAACAATCTTCACAGAAGATAAAACGGACGACATGGAAAATTTAATTGAAGAGGTAGACAACCCGGTTGTTTTACACTTGGTAGAACAATACAAAAGAAAAACTCAAGACAGAAAACCTCCGCCCCCGCTAACTACAACATGGATGCAAAGAGCTGCAAACTATCTCTATGGTTTTACACCTGAACACACAATGAAAATAGCACAAGAGCTTTACGAAGGTATAAATATAGGCAATGAAAGAGTAGGACTTATTACTTATATTAGAACAGACAGTAAGAATATAAGTGATGAAGTAGTACCTGACATAAAAGAGTATATTGAATATGAATATGGTGAAGATTATGTAAATCCTCTTCCTTTAGAAAATGAGAATGAAGATAGCGCTCACGAAGCAATAAGACCTACTTCCTTCAAATTAAAGCCTGAAAATCTCAAAAAATATTTAAATGAAGACCAATTAAATCTTTATAAATTTATCTTTTTGAGAACTATAGCTGTTTTTATGAAATCTTCTACTTATGATAGAAGTGTATTGACTGTATCAGTAGGCGATAAAAAATTTTATGCTTATGCTAATAAAATTTTATTTGATGGTTGGGAGCTTGTAGGTAAATATTGGAAAACCCATACAGAAGATAAGAACGAACCTGAAGAAGAAGTTATAATACCATCATCTTTGTATCCAGGGATGGAGCTTGACCCTATTGAGGTAAGCTCTTACGAGGTTGAAGGCAGAAAACCAAGACACTATGGAGTAGGGCGTTTTTTAACAACTCTTGAAAAATATAAAATAGCCAGACCCTCAACAATTGCTACTGTTCTCCCAAATCTTTTAAAAAAGCAGCTAATAACCATTAAAAACAATAGCATTTATGTAGAAAAATTAGGAATTGATCTAATAGAATTTTTAGACCGTTATGCTCCTTGGCTAGTAGATTTAGAAAAAGCTGCTGAGTTTGAAAAAGAGTTAGATATGGTAGAAAAGGGCGACTACTCAAAAGATGAGTTAATTAATAAATATGAAGTTCTAAAGAATGAGTTTTTAAAAGAGATAGAATTTGAAAAGATTGATTATTCAAAGAAAGAAAAACTGAAATTTTTTAGCAAGTGTCCTGTCTGTAAAAATGGTAAGCTATTTGAAACAGATAAAACTTTTAGCTGTGTCAGCAGAGAGTGTGATTTTGTGCTGTTTAAAAAGAATGTAATTAGCTTATTTGAGCATTTGGGGATACCGGCAAAAGCAGATAAAGTCTACAGGTATATAAAAGCAATGGTTGAGTCAAAAGGCAATAAAATATATTTTGAGAATATAGTTAGTAAAAAAACCGGAAGAGAGTATAGTGCATATATAGGCATCATAAAAGAAAAAAGAGAAAATTACGATAAAGAATTTTGGAATTTAAAGATGTCTTTTCCAAAGAATAAAAACAATATCCCAGATGGTATTATTTTTGCAAATGATTTGCTTGAAAAAGATGAATTACAAGCAAAAATAGAGGCTTTAAAAGAGGAAAAGAGGTTGATTGTAGAAAAAGCCAAAAAAGATGTCTTGACAAGAGCATACAATAGAAAATGTTTTGATGAGGATATAAAAAAGCTTTTTGCTTTTGATAAGACTAATTTAGCTCTTGCTTTTGTGGACGGTGATAAGTTTAAGAATGTAAATGATACTTATGGGCATGATGCAGGAGACCAAGTTTTGAAATTCTTAGTAAATAAAATGTATGCCGGTATAAGATCAATAGAAAATAGAGTACGAATTTACCGCTATGGTGGTGAAGAATTTATAATGGTTTTTATAAAAGTACCTAAAGATGAAGTTTTAGAATGCTTAGATAGTATCAGAACAGACATAGAACAAAGTCAAGTTGAACATAATAATCAAATTATAAAGATAACTATAAGTGTGGGGGTTGCTTTCGGGAAAGATGACGATACTGTTGAAACTCTCTTAAAAAGATCGGATGACGGTGTTTATCGTGCAAAAGAGAACGGAAGAAACAGAATAGAAATCAATTAGTCATTTATTTTTTTGTTACATTGTTGCATTATTTCTCAAAATTGGTATAATTTTAAAAAAAAATAAAAGGAGAATGACAGATGAAAAAGATCATCTTTTTAGCAGGTTTAGGGTTGGCAGCATCTTTATTTACCGGTTGTGCTACAACTGAACTTCAAACTCAGGCAAAAATGACAAGGTCTATATTTTTAGATCCAGTTGCAAAGAGCAAGAGAACAGTGTTTGTTACAGTGAGAAACACTTCAGGACAAGAGGTGCATTTAAAACACAAGCTTATATCTCAACTAAGAAGCAAAGGATACACCATTATAGATGATCCTGATATGGCTAAGTATGTCTTAATGGTAAATATCTTGTTTGCAAACAATGCAAAAGAGGCAAATGCAGCAGGTGCAGCAAGTGCAGCAGGAACCATCGGTGCAGTAGCAGGTTCTACGGTAAGTGGTAAAAATGGACTTGTTGTAGGTCTTGCAAGTGCAGCAATAGGTGGTATATTGGGTAAAGCAACCGAAGATGATATATTTAGAATGGTAGTTGATATAGATATAAGAGAAAAAACAAACCAAAAAGTAGCCGTATCGGATGAAAGCTCAGTAGGGCAAGCAACTATATCAAATCAAAGAAGAGCAGGCTTTATGAACCAATTTGCAGGACCGATTGGAAGCAAAGATGGTGCAGGCAAGCTAAATGACAACATGAGTGAAGCCAAAAGTCAAAAATACGCAAAAAACTATATAGAAAAGAGAACAAGAGTTTTTGCTGAGGCTGTAAAAATGAATTTGACACTATCTCAAGCTATGCCTATACTTGAAGATAAGATAAGCAAGTCAATTGCCGGAATATTTTAAAAGGAGATAGCAGATGAGAAAAATATTTATCTCTTTTTTGTCTCTTACGGCACTGTTTTTTATAACAATAATGACTACTGGATGTACATATAAAGTAATGACTATCAGAAAAGATGTTAATATTCCCGATGGAAAAAGATATGTAAGGCTTCGCATTAACGAAGATTTGCCGGAAGTGATTCGAGGAATTGATTTTGTTCAAAATGTTCATGGAACTTATCATTTGGCATATGCGTATGAAGATATAAAATGGTGGAGACCCACAGTTTATGAGGCTGCATACTACGCAAAGAAAAATGGCTATAAATCTATTTATTTTACTTTTGATTACCGTAAAAAACTATTAAATGAAAAAATGGTTTCTTCTGCGCAAGATTTGCTAAAAGTTGTACCGCATATAGATGTTTACCCTTTTATGACACAAGCTGTACTTTACAAAACAAAACCTCTTAATAAATTTACGGTTGATACAGATGATATCCTGAGAACTTTTGCACCATATAAATTGAAAAATGTTGTTAAAAGAGTTCTTTATGGAAAATTTAATCCTTATGGCGATGGTATAGGGCCAGAAAAAACAATGAATAATCCAATAGGAACATACTAGTTAATTCAGCATCCCACTATATTTTAGTGGGATACTTATTCTAACTCCTTCTCAGCTTTATTTTATTTTCCTAATTTATATGTAATTTGAGAACTTTTAAAAATTAAATTGTGAATTGTAAAATTAGAATAATTTGAACTACCCAACCGCTAAGACATTTTGTTTCCTGCTACCTAGTTACTAATCCATAGGCTAAGAATTTCATCTGATTTAAATATTTTATTTTTTATATCTTTTTTAATTTCTTTTAATAATATTTTTCTTTCTTGTTGTTCTTTTTTTTGAATTATTTTCATAAGCTTTTCATCAAATTCTTCTTTGTCATATCC
>WFQD01000358.1 GCA_015487265.1 Sulfurimonas sp.
ACTTCTTCCTTTAAGTAGCTTATACACCTGTTGTCTTTGATTGGCTATTTCTGTGTAGTTTTTTCCCGCTGCGTTTGCTACTTGAGCAAATTTCTCACCAAGATAGACTTTTGCATTTTGAAACGAAGTAAAATTATAGTTTTTCAAATCATCTATGCTCTTCAGTTGGCAATGATTTTTCTTTAAACTTATCGCAACATTCTCATACTGCATAAATGGTTCTGAGTAATATGCCTTTAAACCTGAACTCTTTTTTATAATGGAAGTCGCATCTACATAACCATCTTTAAACAGCTCAAATCCCCTGCCAATGTTCACAAATACAGGTTTTACTGTATGTGACTTATACGCCAGTGCCTCTTTGACTAAAGTAAGCACAATCCCGCTTCCATCTTTAAAAACATACGGAGGGGTACTGTAAGAAAAAACAGTTTGCACCTCTTTGGCACTCAGAGTCAGTAAAAACAACACAAAAACAAATATAATTTTTTTTAACATACCCTTATGATACACCTTATTCGCTTAAATCTAAACTAATCAATGCCTTTTGAGTCAATGAAGAGATAGGAGCTTCTTTGATGTTTTTCAACTCCACCCACCGAACATCTTCTCTCACTTCTTCAAGTCTATACAAATACACCTGCAAACGGTATTTGGTATATGAGTGCTTAAAAACGGTTAAAAAGTCCTCTTCTATGGGTTCTACTCTTGGCAATACAAGCATATCTTTATACATTTTTTCTGTAGAGAGTTCAAGGGCAATTTTTCCATTTTGAATGCAAATTCCATAAAAAAGATCAAGTGCTTCATACTGCGTTTTTTTTCTTTGAGTGTAGAGTTCTGCCTCTGTTTTTCCCAAACACTCCGCTTCTAAAGGACACTCTGCACATTTTGGATTTTTGGGTACACAAACAAGTGAACCTAAATCCATCAAAGCAAGATTATGTGCACGTGGGGCTTGTGCATTGACAAATGCCCTTGCATTTTCCCAAACACGACTCTCTTTTGCTTCAAGCAGTGCGAAATAGCGTTTGATGACACGTGCTATGTTTGTATCGACTACAGGAATTGCCTGTTCATGTCCAAAACTACAAATCGCACTTGCGGTATAGCGACCAATTCCGGGGAGTTTAAGGAGTTCTTCTTGCGTTTTTGGCAAAGCTGTTTGCACGATTTGTGCCGTTTTGTGCAAGTTTCTTGCTCGTGAGTAGTAACCTAAGCCACTCCAAGCACTCAAGACTTTTTCTTGTGGTGCCTTTGCTAAAGCTTCAAGAGAGGGAAATTTTTCTAAAAATTGTGGATAGTACTCATCGCGCACACGATTCACCTGCGTTTGTTGCAGCATAATTTCACTGAGGTAAATATGGTACATATTGTCTGTATTACGCCAGGGTAAATCATGGCGTCCTTGCGTTTCATACCATGCTAAAAGTCTTTTATGTACCTGCTTCACCCTAACCTGCTCGCATTTTCAAAATGGCTGCGACATCAATCTCTTTTGTGTATTGCACAAATGCTTCGCTTTTTTCTTGTATAGCATACATGGTCATTCTATCGGCAAGCTCATTGCCTTCAAAACCAGCATGTGCCTTAATGTGCAAAAGTTTTACATCTTTTTTAATCTCATTATAGAGGGCATAAGCTTTTTTGATAATGTCAAGATTTTTAATCGCCCCGCCTTTTTTTGTCCACCCATTTTTCTCCCACGAGACAGCCCAAGTTTTGATGCAGTTGATGGCATACATCGAATCACATTTTATACTCACACTATTGCCTTTTTGTGCCTCTTTTTGTGCTAAACACAGAGACTCGTACAAAGCGCCTAATTCTGCAGTGTTGTTTGTTCCCATCGGCTCATACAGTCCATACCAGAGTTGAAAAAGTGCTCCATTTTTATACACAGCCACCCCAGACCCAGACTCTCCCGGGTTTGGAGTACAACCCCCATCACAGTAGATAGTCACATCTCCTTGACATACTTCTTGCGTTTTCACTTGTGGCTCTTCTTTTCTAAATTTTTGTAATGCCTTATAATTTGCAATGATTTTTTCTTCTAAAGCTTTATCGTTGATACCATTAAGTAAAACAAAAAGTTCCGCACGGGCATCTGAGAGTTCTTTGCCTAAAGAGAGTTCTTTGTATCTTTTTTTTTCATTTTTATCTACACCCAAGAGTGTCAATTGTGACTCATTAATCTCTCTATCTACACCAAGTGCCAAGAGTGCTTCTGTAACTTTTTGCATATTGTATTTTTCCTGAAGTAATTGTATTATGGGCACCTCTAAAAACCCTAGTACCTCTCAGTAATACAGAGGAATTTACAATCAAGGCACTCTTTTGAAAGCCTAGCCATAGCTAAGGTGAAAAAGAGCAACGATGAGTGTAGGCTCCTCTGTGTTACCCGAAGGGAGGGATAAAAAAAGCGACCTTGCACAAAACTTTTCATCGCCATAGCTACGGCTAGACTTTAAAAAAGCTTTTGCACAATCTCATCTTTTTTTCTTCCCTCTGAGCGGTACTAGG
>WFQD01000359.1 GCA_015487265.1 Sulfurimonas sp.
GGACAAAGGCACAGGCATAGGTCTGTACATGGCAAAAACACTTGTTGAAGAGAAAATGCAAGGTAAACTCAGCGTCTCAAACCAAGGTGATGGTGCTTGCTTTGTTGTGCAACTACCATTATTTTTACAATAACTTGCTATAATAACAAAAATAATTAAAGAGGTTTGTATGCAGATTCTTGATGGTAAAGCACTTTCACAAAAAATAGAACAAAAAGTAAAGCAAGGTGTTGCTCTACTCAAAGAGGAGACTTCCCGTACTCCTGGTTTAGCAGTTATTCTTGTAGGGCAAGATCCTGCAAGTGCTGCTTATGTAAACATGAAAAAAAAAGCATGTGATAGAGTTGGTTTTTACTCTGTAAGCCATGAAATGCCAGAAGATATCTCACAAGATGCTATTGAAAATACAATCTCTATGATGAACAAAAATCCCAATATTGATGGTATTTTAGTACAACTTCCCCTCCCTCCTCAAATTGACACTACAAAAATTTTAGAGCTCGTAGACCCTGCAAAAGATGTTGATGGTTTCCACCCTTTTAATGTTGGTCGTCTTGTCACAAACCTTGATGGTTTTGTGCCTTGTACTCCACTTGGTGTTATGGAACTTTTAGCAGAATACAACATCGATGTAAAAGGAAAAAACTGTGTCATTGTGGGGGCTTCTAACATTGTAGGCAAACCGATGGCAGCCCTGCTTTTAAATGCAGAGGCAACCGTTGAAGTGTGTCACATTCATACAGATGATTTAAAAAAACATACACTCAATGCAGATATGATTTTTGTAGGTGTAGGTGTGATTAACCTTATCACTGAAGATATGGTGAAAGAAGATGTTGTCATCGTAGATATTGGTGTGAGTCGTACAGCTGAGGGTAAACTTGTAGGTGATGTGGACTTTGAAAATGTGAGTAAAAAAAGTTCGTATATTACGCCAAGCCCAGGCGGTGTTGGTCCTATGACGATTGCTATGCTTTTAAGTAACACACTCAAAGCTGCACAAGCAAATACAAAGGAAAAAAGTTAATGCTAGAAAATTTAAAAAAACTCTATAAATTTTCAAACTCGTGGACAGGAACTGTTGTTATTGTCCTTTTTGTTATCTTTTTTATAGCACAGGCTTTTCGAATTCCAAGTGGGAGTATGAAAGACTCTTTGCTCGTTGGTGACCACCTCTTTGCGAAAAAATTTGCTTATGGTATCTCTATGCCACATATTCCATTTTTAGAAGTCTCTATCATGCCATGGAGTGACAAACTGCGTTTATTTGATGGCGACACCCCAAAACGCGGAGATATTGTTATTTTTCGATACCCGGGAAATATCAAACAGCACTTCGTAAAACGCTGTGTTGCTCTACCAGGAGATGAACTTTTTGTAGCTGAAAAAAATCTGTTTGTTCACTTCAAAGAGGGAGATGAATGGATAAAAGAGCACTACAAAAATTTCAATATCGCACAACTCGATGGCAAACTTTGGGTGCAAAACCCTTACATGAAAGCACACCCGGGTATTCATCATGATGACAAAATTATCAATAATGGCCGTTACCCCCTCCAACTTTTCTATTTTAATCCAATAAAAGTAGAAAAAGACCACTACTTTATGATGGGTGATAATCGTGACCACTCTAATGATAGTCGTTTTTGGGGTTCGGTACCTTATGATAACATCGAAGGAACTCCGTGGTTTATTTACTTCTCTATTGATAAAAACTGGGAAATCAGATGGGATAGAATAGGCAAAACACCTACAGACTTAGAAGCTTCTCCATACTTAGACAAAGCACGAGAAGAGAGAATAAGAACAGATAAAGATTACCATGGAATCTCTTGATATACTTAAAATTCTTGCTTCTGTTTTAGCACTTGCATTTGCAGTGATTGGACATGAAATCATGCATGGTTGGGTTGCTTATATGTATGGAGACATGACAGCTAAAAATGCTGGACGGCTCACTATAAACCCACTCTCTCATGTTGATTTAGTGGGCACAATTATTGTGCCTTTGAGTATGTATTTTATTCCTATGCTTTTAGGTATGCAGAGTGGTTTTTTATTTGGCTGGGCAAAACCGGTACCCATTAACACAGCAACAGTCCTGCGTAAAGGTGGTTATAATGCAGCAATGCAAGTTGATTTAGCGGGGATAGTTTATAACTTCACCTTAGCTGCGTTTGCTTCTATAGCAGTTGTCGCGATGGCACAACCAACTACAGCTGATAGTATGGCATATATTTTTACTTACCTCTTTGTTTTTCAGGTTTTAGTGATTAATGTGGTACTTGGAGTTTTTAACCTACTTCCTGTACCGCAGTTTGATGGTGCACATTTTTTAATGCACTTAGCACTCAAATATAAAATCAATTCTATTGCAGAATTCTTTTATAAAAATGAGCGATATGGTATGATTATTGTCCTCATAATCATTATGACACCACTCAAAGAGTATCTACTCTTTTTACCCGTACGAACTATACTTAACTTACTTGTATCATAAAGGAAAAAAATGAAATTTTACATAGCAACAGACCATGCAGGCATTGAGCTCAAAAACTATACAGTAGAACTTTTAAAGACAAAAGGGCATGAAGTGATAGACTTAGGACCTTTTGACACAACGCGTGTTGATTACCCTGATTATGCACACAAGGTTGCTACTTCTGTTTTAGAAGATGCAGGCACACAAGGAGTACTCATTTGTGGCTCTGGAATAGGCATGAGTATGGCTGCAAACCGCCATGCAGGCATTCGTGCGGCACTCTGTCATGATGCGTACACAGCAACAGTAGCACGCGGGCATAATGATGCAAATATCTTATGTTTTGGTGAGCGCATTGTCGGTAAAGGAGTTGCGGAATCTATTGTCGATGCTTGGCTTGCAAGTAGTTTTGATGGTGGTCGCCACTGCACTCGTGTAGAAAAAATCGAAGGATAAGATATGTTTTGGGAATGGTCACTACTTACTATACTCTCTATTGTAGCTATTTATTTGTTTGTAAAAATGTACTACTTTAAAAGTATTACGAACAAAGAACAAAGAAGTAATGACCTGATGAAACTCACCCTCCAAGAGGCGGAGATTCTCATCCGAAAGTACCAAATCCAGCTTCAACGTGCTTTAGGCAATGTTGATATTTTAAGTGATGAACTCACAAAATTAAGAAACGAATTGAAAGTACTCAAGGGACGTAACTCAAAACACAGACAAGAAACAGACAGACTCAATGGCAAAATCAAAGCCCTTGAGAGTCGCATAGATGCACTACTATAGAAGGAAATAAAATGACATTAAGCCATGATGATAGAAAAACAATAGAAAACTCCATACGAGATATACAAGATTTTCCCAAAGAGGGAATTGTTTTCAAAGACATAACCACACTTTTAAATGACAAAAAGGCCTATGGAATTTTAATGCAACATCTCCATGAGCGATACAAATCGTACAATCTTGACTACATCGCAGGCATAGATGCACGTGGCTTTATTTTTGGAGCAGCACTCGCACAGATGCTCGGTCTTGGCTTTGTACCCATTCGTAAAAAAGGCAAACTTCCATACACTACAATTAGCGAAAAATATGCTTTAGAGTATGGAGTTGATGAGATAGAAGTGCATATCGATGCGTTTGGTAAAGAAAAAGGGGCAAAAGTGCTTGTGATAGATGATTTAATCGCGACAGGTGGCACAGCAAATGCCGCTGCAAAACTTGTCAATCAAACAGGAGCCGAATGTGTTGAGTGTTGTTTTATTATAGGGCTTACGTTTTTAGATGGTATTGAAAAACTCAAACAACAAACGCAAGTTTATACTATTATAGAACTAAAGGAGTAATGAGTGGCACTTACTTTAAATGCAGAACAAAAAAACATTTCTAATATCTTTGGTGGTAAGAACCAATATATTATTCCTGAATACCAGAGACCATATTCATGGGAAGAAGTACAATGCAGAGAACTTTTTGACGATATTCTTAAAGCTTTTAGAAATCATGAGGTTGGGTATTTTCTAGGAAATATTGTTGTTGCAAAAAGTATCGATGAATTAAGTAGACTAGAAGTGATTGATGGACAACAACGATTAACAACTTTAACACTTCTTATGCGAGTGCTCTTTTCATTTGATGGAAAAAATAAAAAATTAAAAAATTTAATTTGGGAACTCGATGATAGAACTGATAATATTATTTCTCAAAGACTTATCACTCAAGTATTCGAAGATCAAGACTCTGTATATCTTAATAACTTATTAGA
>WFQD01000360.1 GCA_015487265.1 Sulfurimonas sp.
AAATATATTATACTCATTTGGTGCTTTTAAACCCCTAAAAATAGGGATTAATTGATGTTTTTTCAAGTGGATTTTGCACCTAATTCTTGAGTACTTTTTTCCTTAACTTAATGGCAGTGGAGGTGCCCTTAAGCTATCTTTGTTAAAATTCAAAGATGAAACAAGAACTATATTTACAAAAATTTGAAACAGCCATACAAAACAGTTTTTACGAAAATCTTCCGCAAAAAGCACAGGACTTCATTAAAGAAAAAGCATTACTTTTTCAATTTTCTCATCAAGAACTCAAGCAAATTATAGACATTGCTCGTGATTTGGAGCTATGGGATGAAACAAGTATTGAGGAAATCTTTCCTGAACATCCACAAAGAAAAGTTGTGTTTGCACGACTGAAAAAAGTATATAAAACCATACGAGATACACCAAACTCTTACAAAAATTTCACACTTAAAAATGTTCCAAAAGAGCAAAAATTTACTTTTAAAGTAGCAGATAAACAAGGCTTTGGACTCGGTCTTTGCCCTGTAGCAAGTGAAAAAACTCGCTGTTGTAATCTGATGACTTTAGATGCAGTAGAGTCTTGTGGTTTTGATTGTTCGTACTGTTCTATACAAAGTTTTTATAACCAAAACACCATTACCTTTGATAGTTCCTTTGCAGACAAACTTTTAAACCTCCAACTCGACCCTCATAAAACCTACCACATCGGTACAGGACAAGCCTCTGATTCGCTGATGTTTGGAAACCGTGAGGGTGTTTTAGATGCCCTTTTCCTTTTTGCAAAAAACAACCCAAATGTTTTACTCGAATTTAAAACAAAATCAGACAATATCAAGTATCTTCTTGCAAATGATGTCCCGAAAAATATTTTATGTACTTGGAGTTTAAATACCCCTACGATTATAGAAAATGAAGAACACCTCACAGCCTCTTTAGACAAGCGCATCAATGCAGCAAGAAAACTTGCAGATAAGGGAGTCAAAGTTGGTTTTCATTTTCACCCTATTGTCGAATATGAGGGCTATTTAGAGGAGTACAAAGTAGTTTATGAAAGACTCCAAAGAGAGTTTAAAGCCTCAGAAGTAGCCCTTGTAAGTTTTGGAACACTTACCTTCATAAAACCTGTCATCAAGCAACTCCGTGGGCGTGAATTTCATACAAAAATCACACAAATCCCCCATGAGGATGCAAGTGGAAAGACCTCTTATCCGGAAACAACAAAAGTAGAGATGTTTAAACATGCGTATGAGAGTTTTACTGCTTGGCAAAAAGGAGAAAACAAAGTCTTTTTTTACCTCTGTATGGAAGAACATCAGATGTGGGCAAAAACTTTTGGCTACCAATACTCCACCAACAATGACTTTGAGAGAGCGATGCTCGGTGCATATTGTAAAAAAGTAGGACAAGAGTATCTCATTTAGATATAATGTCACAAAAAGACGGAATTACCACAATGAAAGAACAAGATTATTTTTTAGAACTTGGAAAAATGAACACCCTTAAACTTGACCGACTTACCACCCCTGGTGCCTACCTTATGGCACAAGATGGGAATGATGTTTTACTCCCTGGACCGTACCTGACACAAGATATGAAAGAGGGAGACCTTATAGAAGTTTTTCTCTACACAGACTCCGAAGATAGACTCGTAGCCACAACCCTTACTCCAAAAGCAAAACTCGATGAGTACGCCCTCCTTGAAGTGGTTGATACTGCAAAATTTGGTGCATTTATGGACTGGGGACTTACAAAAGATTTACTTGTCCCCAATATGTTTCAAAAAACTCCTTTTCAGGTGGGTGAAAAAAGATTTATACGTGTCATTTATGATGAAAGAACGCATAGACTCGTAGGTACAGAAAAACTCGGTGATTTTTTCAAGCGAAAAGTAGAAGGTTTAGCCATCAACAAAGAGGCAAAAATCCTCATTATTGCTCAAACACCCCTCGGGTATAAATGTGTTGTCAATGATAAATACGAAGGGCTTATCTACCATAATGAGATTTTTGAAAACATCGCCCTAGGTGATGTAAAAACTGCTTATGTCAAACGCGTGAGAAAAGATGGCAACATCGACCTCTCTCTTCGTAAAGGCGGGAGTAAAAAAGGAACAACAGGCGACAAAGTTCTCGACCTTTTAACACAAAACAAAGGCATCATGCCCTACAACTATAAAAGTGATGCCGAGCTTATCAAAAATGTGTTTTCTATGAGTAAAAAAGAGTTTAAACGCTCTCTTACAGCCTTGCAAGATGCAGGAAAAATAGAGGTAAAAGATACAGGGATTTACCTCAAATAATGGCAAAGAAAAAAGCAGTTATCAACTTCCTCGTCCTCGTCCTCGTCCCCATGCTCCGCATGGGAATGCATACAGCAAACCAAAACGACACAAACAGATACATTCCCACATACAATGTGGGAACGAGAGTTATAAAAACAAGTACAAACTAAAAAGGATAGAACCCATTCAGCACTTTTTTATAAGGGGGGGGGTCAACGGCATTAAGTTAAGCCTAGAAACACCTAAATTACGGTCTTTCATCTGATTAATTCCCAACATTTTTCTTCTTCCTTTTGAGATGATTTATAGAGTTTGTAGCTATGGTGGATTTTTGAATATCTTTAGGGCACCTATAAAAACCAC
>WFQD01000361.1 GCA_015487265.1 Sulfurimonas sp.
ATTTAACCTTTCGTACGGGATAGCTTTTTTTGCATATATTAATTTTTTTCCTAAATTTGTCCCACTACTAAGAACAATTTTTATAAAAATTAATGGAATGATGGCATTGTCAACAATAAAAGTAATGGATTCCATGAGTTTTTCAGCAAGAGACATATTGAAGACAATAATCGCTCAATTTTCAATTAAAAACCAAGCAAAAATAGCTAAAAATGAGGATGGATTGCTAACACTGCTCAATGATGAAAAATTTATTGATCCTATACAGTTAGCAGAGATAAAAATAAGTTTGGAAAGGGGGGAGTTAATCAATGGCGTAAATACTGTATTAAAAGAAAAAATTGAAGAAGTGGATAATCTGGAAAATCAAGTATCATCAGCAATGGCAACGATATCCATACTGTTGCTTGTTCCACCAATCTCAATCATGGTATCAGTTTTTATAAACTTGATGCTGAGTTCAGGAAGCATGGCACAATAATCTATTAAGGAGAAAAAATGAAAAAAGTAAGAAATTTAAAAAAAAGAGGTGCATTTACAATAATTGAAGTTGCAATCGTTCTTGTATTTGCTGGCGCAGCTGCTGTGGCTGTTTTTACGATATATAATCAACTGTATTTACCTTCGCAAGCCGATAGCAAACACGAAGAAGTAGCTTCAGTCATTGCAGGCATTGACCGCTCAAAGCGCCTCAATAACAATGTTTATCCTGTTGGAAATGGCGGCAAAATATCAACAATAGCGAACATTGTAAACTCAATGGGTGGGGCTAATTCAATTGTAAACGTACAAGATTGGACATACAATTGCCCAGCAGGCGCAGGAAGTACAATCACACTGTCAACAAATCCTTTCGAAGACACAGTTGTTCGTGATCTTGTTATTGGGCTTGTAAACACAAACAATAAGCCTTGGGTTGCAACAGCAAATGGAAATGCGGTAACAATTACAAAAGCAAATGTAACGTGTAATTAGGAGTAGTTTTAAGTGCCTTTAGCAATAGCGATAATAATATTAGTGTCGTCATTAATATACAGCTATATTAGCACAAATAATCAATCGCTTTTGGAAAGCAAGAACTACACTTTAGAAAATTACGACAAAACAACAAAAACAATGAACAAAAATTTAAATAGGACGTTGCCATATGCGCTAAAAACAAAAGGATTGCCTGGCAACGGAAGAAAGATAAAGGTGGAAACAGTAGAAGGGGTGTTGCTTAGAGCCTGTAAAACAATACATACTCTATCAATTGCCTATAACTGCCCTTCACCTTATAGAGAAGGTAGGGTTTGGGCTTTTGTTGGGAGCCCAGACACCAAAGGAAATCTCTATGGGAGCACCAATACCGCATGGAGCGGAACTAAAAGTCCTACATTTAGTTGCGCTGCGAACGATATGGCAAATTTTGGAAGGGAGCTTGTGCAAGATGCTTTACCGGCTAGCGAGCTTATTAATTACAACATAAAATATAATTTTATTGGAATGGTTGACGACGAAAAATCAGACCCTTGCGGTTACACAGGAATAGTAGAATGATTAAAGAAATAGAAAATCGTGAATATTACCAAGACTTACAATGTGCCAAAGAGAAAGTAGAAAGTGGTTTTGAAATTATACATTTCTATAAGGCGGTTGAAGAGGTAAAAGGAAAAGAGGCGCTCAACAAGGCGAAAGAAAAAAGAAATGAAATTGGTGATAATGATATTTTTTATATTCTTGACCAGCTTGGAATTTTATTGGAAGAAGAAATTGTTAGTCTTATTAAATCAGCTTTCAAAAATTCAATTAATGATTTGCAGGTTGTAGAAATTGGAGATTTGGTTGTAAAAAATGGTAAAGTATTTTATGATAACTCAGAAGTTGTTCCGTGCATTTTACCGAAAGTTGGTATAAAAGAAAAACTTGTCATACTGAAACCGAGTGAATATAAGCAGCTAGAAAAAAATATTCTAAACATAAATGAAGACAATACAAAAAAAGAAAGCGATAAGAAGGATATAGTACAAAAAAATCTACAAGAAAATATAGTAACCTTTGATTTTGAAACAATTGTAAGGGAAGCCGTAGCTGCAGACGCGAGTGATATCCATATTATTTATGGGGCTGATAAATATACAATTCACTTTAGAATAGATGGGGACCTTGTTATACAGAGAAGATTTTTAATGAGATTGGAACAAGGGATTAAGCTTATTAAAGAGATTCAGTTGATTGCTAATAAATATACAAAAGGAAAATTCAAAGCAGATGTGCTTTATAAAGCACAGGATGCGCGAATTGAGTTTAAAAAATACAATATAGATCTTCGAGTCTCAACGATGCCAGATGGAACATTAAGCAAAAACACGGTCGTTATGCGTATTCTCAAAAAAACAAGTATTGATGCGATAGAGTGTAAATTTTCAGAATACGGATATGGTGCGAAATTTGAGGAGGCAGCAAAAAATGCAGCCAGAAAAAGAGGTGGTCTGTTTATAGCATCAGGTATTACAGGCTCAGGAAAATCAACACTTATTTCAAATATCATTAGAGGGATACCGGAAAACAAAAGAATTTACACAATAGAAGATCCGATAGAGTATGAAATTTCCATGAATCATGTATCCCAGCATGCCATATTTGAGCCAAAATCCGATAGCAAGGAAGGCGACGACGATAAAAAAATGGGATTTGCAGAATATATGAAAAGTATTAAACGTGGTGATCCAAATGTTATATTTCTTGGAGAGATGCGCAAAGAGAAAGAATTAGTAGAAACACTTGTTGAGGGTTCTGAGGCAGGTGTTCTGTCTTTTACAACAGTGCATATTAGATCAGCATTTAATATTTTTGATGCGCTAGAAAGAGTGTTTGGCATTCCAAAACAAACATCTATTGATTTGATTTTATTTTCAGTAAATCAAACATTAGTTAAAAAGTTGTGTGATGACTGCAAAATAAAGGATGTTGAGGATAAGAATCTTGATGCGCTAGAAAAATTAAAAAAGAGAGATGAAATACCATATTCTCATCAAAAAAGTTTAGATGATTTGCTAAATGACAGTAGTTATCTACATAACACCTACAAAAAAGGAAACAATCCACATTGCAAAAAATGTAATGGGGAAGGGTACCAAGGAAGGGTTCCTGTTTATGAATGGTTCAGAATGACACAAACATTGAGAGAACAACTGCTGGGTAGAGATATGAAGCCATTTGAAATTGAAAAAGAAGTGTGCTTATCAGGTATTGGGGAAAATAAACTTGATACTTTTGTGAATTTAGTTAAAAAAGGAGAAATTGATGTTTCAGACGAAAACATTTCAGATGTATTCTAAGGCAATTGCCGTTTACTCAGCAGTTTTAATTTTATCAGGGTGCGCAACAGGGCAGGAAAGAATAAGCATAGATGCTAAAAAATCAATACAGAGTGAAAAGTCCGTACAACAAGCAAAGCATAAAACAAAACATGATTCAATCATGGAGAAACATGTCAAAGCAAGTTTTGTAAATGCAAATATATATTACGCAATAAAGGAAGTTGCAAAATCACTAAATATAGATTTCGACTCCTCGTTTGTGCCATATACAGACTATAAGGTTACAATGAAATTTGATGGAACATTGCACGATTTCTTGTCAACTATATATAGACAAAGTGGTGTAAGATATAGCTATAGAGATGGAATATTGAAAGTGTTTAACAAGAAAAACGTAGAAAATCGATATTCTGAAAAAATGTGTGGACTACAAAAGCCAACGGTTTCATTATCATTTGACTCCGTAAATCCAATTTCTTTTTTTAAGTACATGAACAAACACTACAATATGAACTTTGTCTTTGACATGAAATTTCATGACCTTGGTAATCAAAACGCAAAAGAGGAATTTTCGGACACCCAAAAAGAGCAGCTGGAGCCCGTATCTTTTTATTATAGAGGATGCGATAAAAAAGCCGCTTTGTACAAATTTGCCGAAGCAAGCGACTTAAAGCTTGACCAGAGAGACCAAACTACATATTTGGTAAAAGACTATATGTTTACAGAGTTTGATATCCCTGTTTATTTTGATGTTGATTTTAAACAAAGTGGTGGTGGTATAGATAATGGAAAATCTAGCTCTACAAAAAGTACAGTATCAAATAAAGAAAATATCAAAAAAGATTTTCTAATGATGGTTAAAAAATATCTTTCACGAAACGGAAAAGTGCATGTATCAAGTCGTGGATATCTTGAGGTGTTCGACAAACCATCTTATGTTAGAAATATAAAAAAGATTATGAGGACAGAGGCAAGAAGACAAGCACCAATAGACCTTGCAATAAGCATTATTCGCGTCGAGTTGAAAGATAATCTAAGTCTTGGTGTCGATTGGACAAGAGCACTCACAAAAGTTGCTGACAACCTTGGGTACAATGCAGTTTCGGTAGGATTAAAATATGCAGATGGAGTAACAGGCGGAGTTGAATTTAAAGCAAGAAAGGGAGGGCTCACGAATATCGTAAAAGCCTTACAGGAATATGGAAATGCTAAGATTGTTAAAGATTATCACAGTATTGGAAGATCTGGAATACAACAAACATTTAAGGCAATTACAGAACAACCATATGTGACAACATCAGTTGTAAACAATGGTGGCGTAAGTGAGGTTGCAGCAGAGGCAAAAACAGCGAGCGTAGGTCTTACATTAACAGTTATTCCGACACTGGCAGAAAATGGTGAGATTGTTAATTTATCAGTATCCACAATTTTATCACGATACGAAGGGGACAAAACTTTTAACGTCCAAAGTGGGGAATTTAAACTGCCGGTAATCTCGTCCAATGAATTACAGATGCCAGCTTCGGTACGCATGGGTAACACAGTAATACTAACAGGAATGAAAAGTAAATCAGGCACAATTGATAAAAATGGAATACCTGGTCTTTCACAGGCACCATCAGGACTTGGAGGGCTGTTCGGTATCAATTCAAGCAATCAATCTCTATCAGAATATTTAATTGTGATAACACCGAAATATGGAGGTGTGCTATGATGAAATACGCTTTTTTTTCTATATTGATGATGTGTTCTCTTCTTGCTGCGCAGCAAGAAGAGACAAGAGATATAAATAGTTCAAGAGAACTGTCAGATAAAGAGATAGATAAAATATTTATATCTTTTTCAAAAGAAAAAGAAAAAGAAAAGAAAGAATTGAATGCAAGACAGCAATCTGTTAAAACACAGTTTCCAGGATATGATGAAACAAATGATTTAATCCCAGATAGGCTCAGTGAATACACATCAAATCCTGTCTTTAAGCACAATCCCGAAGAGCCAATGGATATAAAAGATTTCACAACAAACAACAAGAATAGCAAGAAACAAAAAATACTTCTAAGAAAGCGTTTTTTTCAAAAAAAAGCAGATAACACAAGAGGAGTAATTAACGGTATAGGATGTGATAAAAAAAGATGTGTTGTTTTTACTGATTCAGGTGTTAAAAGAGTGGGGGATATGTTGAATGGAGACAAAATAACGAAAATCACCCAATTCTACATCAAAACAAAAAATATGAAAATAATGTTTTAGGGACATCAGTATGTTTTTCAGAAAAAAAGCAAAAATAGATGATAGCCACAAAGAAGAAAACATCAATAACGATGCTGTGAATGCAGATGATGATGTGCTCAATGAAGATAAAGGGGAGCAAAAAAATAAAGGCAAGAATGTTCTAAAAAATACAAAAAACTTAGGTGGAGATACATTATCTGTTGTTGTTTTGGAAGAGAGCGAAGATAGAGAGGAATTTTTAAAAGAATATCCAAACTTAAAAAAATTTGAAAAATATAAGTTTGGAGATGAAAACTTTTTTGTTAGTGCAAGCAGCGAAAAGCGAGACATATCTTATTATCAAAAAACATTTATATATGAATACATATTAATATGCATGTATATCAAGGAGATGAGATATACTAATGCTTTTTATCTTGATGGCGATAAGTTTATTTCTTTTGAGAGCTATGATAAATTCATAAAAATTAAAGAACATAAATATGAAAAATCGATTGAGTTGGAGGATTTTGCAGAAATTGTTTTCAACGGATCGTCAAACCATAGAATAGATTTATCTATAGATGAAATTAGAAAAGAGTTTGGTAAAAATGAATATAAACAACTTGTAATATTGGGACTAGCCGTGCTCTTTTTACTCACTGCATTATATTATGCATTTGGCAGCACAGAAAAGAAAAAAAATAAAGTTGCTCCTCCAAAACCAATACCAAATCTTTTAACAAGAGTTGAAAAACAGCATCTATACAGGCTTGCGAGTATTGATTTTATGAACAATGTTACTAATGAAATTAATATGTATAAAATCAATAAATATACACAAAAGCTAAGAAGAGTTATATCTGTAACTTTTGGCCAAAAAACAGATGTGCCTCCTGCTGAACCTGTTTTAACGCAAAACAAAGAATGGAAATACCCTCAAGGAAAACCAAAGCGAGGTGGGGTATCTTATCAAGTGCAGAAAACAAGCCAGCGAAACTTCATTGGAGTTGACTATAAACTTTCAGGTGAAGACTTGTATGCAAAAGATACGAGGGATACTATTTTAAAGATAGAAACCTCACTGGAAAAAAACAAAGACGATATAAAAAAATTAGTCTTTTCACAAGAATGTCTACAAAAAGCAATACATTTAAAAGGCGTAACTACACCAATAAAAAGAACAAGCGGAGATGTTGATATAAAAATTGAAAAGGTTGCTCCATCTGAAATAGTTAGGAATTTTTTGAAGATAATCAAAGAGTGTCCTGTTTATATAGATAAAGCAGTTGTGAGTAATGGAAAGTTTTCTATGGATTTTGTTATGTATAAAACAAGAGAAGGATTAAAATGATCAAAAGAAAAGGTTTCACATTAATCGAATTGACTGTTTCTTTGATAATCATATCTGTTGTGTGGGTTGGTTTTTTAAAATTTTTACAAATCCAGAAAGAAGAGAACAATGTAAACAGAGAGCTTGCAGGTTTTGAGATATTTCAAAATGCTATAAAGAGAAATTTTATTACGATTCTTAATGATTTTCAGCCAGTCTGTTCAAATATCCCTACGGACGCTACTTCTGAATGGGGATGGAGTCATGCGTCTTGCAAGAACACATCCCCCTTTCCCGTGCTTGATAGTACAAATGGTGGAAGAAAAATTAAATACAATATTGATTTTAACTCACTAGCTATTGCAAAGCAAAATGAATTAAAAGCTGATTTAGAAAAGAATTTTAATGGTGTTTGTTCTTTAAATTCATCGAGTAATTCAGATATTATTTTGGATTGCCCAAAAATAACAAATTTGCAATATGATACAGGGGCTGGATTTTCTACAGCATCCCCACATACACTAGGTTCCGATATAGATCCATCTGTTGTTCCAATGGTTAGAGTAACTTATGATCGCGTATCTGAAATTGGGTCTTTTCAAACAACAGATGATCTTGATTTTACGCTTAATGATTTATACACATACAGAAGAAATATAACTATCAATAAGCTTGATGAAATCAAAACTGCAATGAAAGCATTTCACGATGGAAAGCTTGCTGTAGAATTTCAAACGCCTCCACCAGGTGCCCTACATTCTATGGATGATGAAATGGTTCCATGGTTTTGGCAAATATTTGGGGACAAAGTGGACACAAGGACAACATACTGCATCGATAGTGGAAGTGGTGTATGTAATAATCTTGATAATAATAACTACTGGAGGACATCAGGGTTATCATATAAAGGACTTTATATGAGGCGAATTGCACAAAATCTTTTTTCCGGTGATCTGTCACATTCGATTGATGGGTTTGGGAATAAAATTATGTTGTATCCATTTGCTGAACAATGCACAACGAACGATTTGTCAACATGTAGCGTAACGAGACCTCCAGTGCCACAAAGAGATTACTATAAACTGGGTGCACCAAAGCCACCTTTTACAACTGTTTTATATACAAAAACATCATCATTAAAAAACCAACAAAGGCTAGACTATGAGAGAATTTATTTTACATATTAATTTCAACAAGGAGAGAGGATTATGACTAAAAGATTAAATATCATTAACGAGTTTATCGATAGTGGTGAAATAAAAGCAGAGACAAAGTTTGCAAGATATTTAGGGGACGACAATCATTGGTTTTTTACACTTTTGTATGAATTAAAAGAAGAGTGGATGGATAAAAATATCAAGATAACAGATTTGAATATAAGGGAAAATTTTCCAGTATTTGTCTCGCTGATTAAAACAAATATACCGTACAAAAATAAAAACAATAAAGGGCTTGTTGTAGAAAGAGAAAGAATAGTAAGGCTTGTGGAGAGATTTACAGCAAGAAGCGAAGAGAGTCTTTTTGGGGATACAATAAACTTTTCTTTTTCTGTTATGGGTCTTGGTAGTTTCAGAATAAACTGCTCTGAAGACTCAGGAGGAATAGGGCTGGCAATAAGATACTTGACAAAAGATGTTCCAGATTTTAGAATGGTACAGTATCCGGAATTTTATATAAAAGAGATTGAAAGTATGATAACGAGAGTCCCAGCAAAAACACCATATGGTGATTTTAATGGGGGTGCAATCTCTGAGGGTGGATTAATATTGCATTGTGGAGCAACAGGAACCGGAAAAAGTACAGCACAAGCAAGCGAAATTGCCTATTTTGCTCAAAATACCACATCCAATATAATAACCTACGAGAAGCCGATCGAAACAAAATATATTGCTACTCTCGCATCTGTAAGACAATTTGAAATTGACCGTGATATTGCAGCGCCAACAAAAGACGAGCTGAGAGAGAAAATTATTGAGCATGCTATGAGACTTAATCCATCGCTGATTCAATTCCAAGAAGCAGCAGATAAAAATGACATAAGAATGGTTATGGATATATCGCTCAAGGGGCACCTGGTAATTAGCACAATTCATGCATCAAACATAAAAGAAGCACTTACAACGCTTATGGCTCAAGTTAAAGAAGAAGAACATATTTTGGCATCATGCCTTAAGGCAATTGTAGCGCATAAACTCCATGTTAATGAAAAAGGTGAAATTGTTCCTGTTTTTGAAATTTTAATTCCAACAAAGCAGGACAGAGCTTTGTTACATCAAGGAAAAATAAACGAGGTTATTAAAAGTATGGAAGGAACACACGGAAAACATAAAAGTGCAATGTCTTTTAGACAACATGTAAACACTCTTGTGGCAAACAACAAATTGACACCAAGAGAGGCAAATTTTCTTGCACCAACAAGCAGTGAGGGACACTAATGGAAGATTTTAAAACACTAAAAACATTATCAAAAATATCAATAGAAATAGATAAAAACAAACTCTATGAAATTTTTGATATGGTATACGACAAAAGTGGCTTAGAGCAATTGGAACAAGCTATATCGATGGCTCAAAACTTCATATCCAACAAACAAGAAAGAAAGGATATTGATTTTATTAGATCTTTGTATATTTTTCAGTGTGATGGAAAGCTTATTCCTCCAATCTCATTAAATTTAATGTATGAAGATCATACTAAAAATAAGGAGGAAGAGTTATGAAAAAAAGTCTTTTGTATTTAGTGTATGCACAAGCATTGTTTTCCGCAAACTACTTAACACCACCAGAATGGGACAATGTTGTAATTTCTCAAAAAAGTGATTCATACGCACTAATAGACAACACTTCAAGCGGAATATGGAGTGGTAATAGATATATGATAGGAGGTAAATACTTAAACTACAAATGTGTGCGTGTACCAAAAATACAATGTGTGGGAAGTTCCCCAAAGTTGGTTGCAACTGTGTCTGAGGTCGGGTTAAAAAATAGTGGATACACAGTTCCAGTTTGGGTATCAAATATTCGCGTAGAAGAAGATGCAACAAATTGGTATGTCTGTGGAGCTGCTTATGGTGGTGTTACAGCAGACAGGAGTGTGATGTCCTCGACAACATCAGGAGGGAATCAAAAGATAAATTATAATTATCAGGCTAATTATTATGTTGATGCTTTTTATGGTTTCACGAAGCCTTCAGCAGGCACGAGCAGGGGTGACACATCAAGTTTTATGTTTATTAAGCACAAGCAGGTCTGTAGATAATCATTGTAATAAAAAGGAAAAAAATGTTGAAATATTTTATAAAAAGTTTGGTTTCATTGGGGGTAGTTTTATTGATGTCAGGGTGTAATGGTTCCGATTCACCATTAGGAGCAGGAGGAGAGTTTACTAAAACACTTGAAAAACGATATGTGAAAGCTGATGTGCCGGTGGTGTTTTATATGCCATCATCGGTAAGTAGCTCAAGTTCTTCAAATTCTGTAGACTCAAACTCTTCCGCCACCGCATCAGTCTATTCAATAAATAATTATCCATCAAAAGGATCTTTAGATATTATTGGTGGTTCTGCTACATATACAGCAAGTGTGGGAAATAGTGGTTCTGACAGTTTTAGCATCAAGGAGATCGGTTCAGATGGAGAAGAGTATATATATATTCAGCCGATAGAAATAATTGCTGTAAACAGCGAACCAATTTTAAAAGGTAATCCAACTACCAATATTAAAAAAGGTCAGAAGTATTACTTTAGACCAACTGTTATAGATGCTGATAATTCTGCAAATCAGCTCACTTTTGAAATTTCAAACAAACCTTTTTGGGCTTCTTTTAATTCTTTCTCCGGGGAACTAACGGGAACAGCAAATACAAACACAGAGGAAGTGTGTTCAACAGATCAGAATGGCACAACAACATGTGTGAAAAATCCAGTTGAAACAACTTTCTCTAATGTAACAATTAGTGTCAAAGATGGTACAAATTATGTAAGCATGGAACCATTTTCAATTATTGTGACGCCATAGTGAACATTTTAAAAACTTTTGGGGCATTATATTATTATGTAGCAGTATAATAATAAGCCAATAGGCATTATTATAGCACGACAGTACAATATAATATAAATAGTTTGTTTTGCTTTGCAGTGCAATTTGCTTTGCAGTGCAAGCAGCAACAAAACAAGCAGTAGGCTTGCAGTAGGCTTGATGCTTGCGCATACTCTATCTTTTTGTTTTTGTATTGTATTCATATATAACAGTGATAATTGATTGATTGGAGGTATATTTTGATTTCTGGAAATGAAATAAGAAAGAATAGAAATAACATTAGCAGCAACATGGTTCCCAAAAGTAGTAAAATGTGGCAAATCTTTTTAATGTTTGCAACATTGGTTGTATTTGTTATTATTTTGGCTGTTGGTACAGAAGCACGAGGCGATGGCGATATATCTAGTTTTAATACAAGTAAGAACAGTGGGGAGTTATACAAAACTCAAAGTTTTGATTCAAGTGTTGATGTAACATTAAAACCAAAAATAAAGCTTGCAAAGCCACCATCTGATATATCATCAACTGGTAGTAAGTATTGGATTATCAAATCACTTGTTATGGATAGTGGTTGGGGTATCGAAAATGCCACAACAACGTGGCAATTGGGGATTAATCACAATGGTCGTGCTAATTTCGGTCCGGTAAGACAATTAAAAAAACCTTGGAGAACCGATTGGTATGCAGGATGTTACGCTTCTTGGAACGGAGATGGTTGGAGTGGTAGATGGTGTAACATAGGGCATGGAACCTCATGGTCAATGTACACAAGCAACAATAGTTTTTGCTTAAGAAACGGTGGTGTTCATGCTTGTTTTAGAATTGCACGAAACGGTAGATTCACAGAAAGCCACAACAGTTGGGCACTGAGATTTTACAAAAGCGGCGAGAGAATTTGTTTATATTCAAGATGGAATAGAGTAAGCCAGTGTGTAAACTACACAATCAACTGGGGAGTTAATCCAGAATATTATTAGAGGCTTATTGATGAAACATTTTATAGTAGCCATAATGGCATTAACACTAACATCCCTACACGCCGATACATCACTTGAGAGTAAGTATATACAACTCTCAAGTGAAGGAAAAAAACAAAAAGCTTTTGATGTTATTTCAGATGGGCTAAGAAACAATGAAATATGGGCTTCACGTGAGCTGGGCTTTTTATATATCAAATGTGATGGTAAACAACTTGTCCGCTGTGACACAAGAAAAGGTTTGCGCATGCTGAATGCTTCAGCACAACACGGCGATGTCAAGTCACAAACATATCTTGGAGATAGAAATTTATATTTCTATAGCAAGACAAAAGAGAAGCACTATTTAGTAAGAGCTAAAAAATGGTACACAACTGCATACAAGAACCCAAAACATACTGTTGACGAAGTAAAGAAGTTGGCAAGATTATGTGAGAAAACAGGAGACATAAAACGTGCTTTTGAGTTATATAAGGAAGGGGCAATAAAAGGTGATGCAGAGATGCAAAATAGTCTTGCAAAAATGTATAAAAATGGTGAAGGAACAGATCGTAATTTACAAAAAGCAAATTACTGGAACAATCAATCAGATAGCAAGATGATTAATGGATATACACAATCCGTTTCGATAACTAAATTTAATTAAGGAAGAGAGTCGTGAAAAAAGAAATATTATTATTAGGGATAATTGCAAGTATATCTTTTGCAGGAAATTATGGAGATTATTCAAGTGAATTGCAATCAAATATAAGAAAAAATGTACAGCAGAGGGTTGATTCAGAGTTAAAACAAACAAAAAATACAATAAAAGAGTATCAAAAAGCTGAAACTCATTCTGTGCAAGTCTCAGCCAAAGATTTCACTAGTGATAATGTAAACTACAGAGGCAAAGATTGCGATAAGATTTACAGTAATTCAGATGGAAAAACAGCAATAAGCATCTCAGTAGATTAGTGATTAGTTAAAGCATATGGCACTAAGAATATTTTTCTTTTGCATACTCCAAATGTCTTTATTGTTTTCAATGGACTGCGCATCTTTTAAAGATGTTAAGGAGCATGGTGGGCATTATTATACGGCAAGCTATAGCAGATTGACATTTCAAGAAGCTATGAATATGTCAAATAGAATAGATGGTTATTTGGCGATACCAAACAGCAGCGATGAAAATAGATTTATAGCATCAATGATAGGAAAAGGTAAGATTGCATGGATAGGGATTTACGATCCATTCAATAGCTCTAATTACTGTTATTCAAGAAACAGATGTGCTTTTGATGATGGAAGATTCCGAACAGTACATAGAAGACCACTATCATATAAAAATTGGACCATAACACAACCAGATAATTTTGTTGATAAATACGATACAATCAAAGGGAAAAAACAAGTTAGCATCCTAGGAGAACATTGGGTGGCAATGAGTGGAAGCAATGGGAAATGGTTTGACGACGGTGAACATAAAAAAGATTACAAAACGGTTGTTAAACATATCGCAATATTTGAATTTGATGAACAACCAGAATGTTACAATGAATCCGATGCCGGTTCAAATATAAGCTTCCAAAGAAAGAAATGCAATACGCTTGTGCGTGACAGAGCGGCTTCTTTTGGAAGCATTGGTAAAACATATGACTGTAAAATAGATCACGATGGTGTAGATTATTGTCCACTTAATATGGAAGAATGCAAAACAGTATACACAACACAAGACCAAAATGCAACACAAGACCAAAATGCAACACACATTTGCAGAAGTGCTCCAGCCAGAAAGTGTGCCCACATAGGAAATAAATGGCTGTGTTCACCATTTCCGTGTGCGTCAACCTCAAACATATCTAATTCAGGACAATATATAGATGGGGTAGATAGGAGCAATAATGGTTGGAATGACAAGGGAAAATGTTTAGGGAAGATAAGAATCTTCAACGGAAGGGCATATAAATGTAGAGAACAAGATATATTTGCAGGTCTGATTGACGGAGGTTGCTGCAAAAAAGAAAATATGCTGTTCGGTATGGCTAAATGCCAAGCAGAAGAGAAGGACCTTATATCGAGAACAGAATCAGGACTGTGCCATTATATAGGTAAATTTTGCTCAAAATCAGTTAACTTCGGGGCTGGTGAATTGTGTATAGAGAAATCTAAAACATCGTGTTGTTTTAATTCAAAACTCGCTAGGATATTTCAAGAGCAAGGAAAACCAAAACTAGGGAAAAACTGGGGGAGTGCTGAAAATCCAGATTGCAAAGGGTTTACGCCAGAAGAATTTCAAAAATTAGATTTCTCGCAAATGGATTTGAGTGAATTTACAAGAGATATTAGAAATCCAAATCTAAGAAATATTGGAAATAGTATTAAAAATAAAATACAATCAAATGTCAGTAAATTAAAGCAGTAGATAGAAGAAGCCCACCGAGGAGGGCTTCAAAGAATTAATAATGCTTAATTAAAATCGCTTTATCGTTCATCATAACAGTAACTTTCATGTTGTCTGTACCATGGTTTTTTACACATTTAGCAGTCGCATCCCATTCACTTAAATATGCAATTGCCTTACCTTGTGCCCTACAATTTCTCAGTAGAGACTTTTTAATTTTGTTGTAAGCCGGTTTTACGGCATCAATATCAAATTGTTCGGTTCTCCCAATAAACAACACAGGGCTGTTTGGACATTTTTTATAATTCTTAATAAGTGTTCCTGTAGCTGATTTTGTTGTTACACTTGCAAGATCACATCGGCCATTGCTACCATTATATGATGTTTCATGCTCCACAATAGAAGATTTTTCAATAATATCTATTTTTGATTGTGTCGCCAAAAGAGCTAATTTTTCCTCTTGGTTTGTGTTAGTAACTTTTTGCGTATCCTGTTGATTCATTTCAGCTTGAAGAGCGATTCTTTTTTTGAAAAGAGAAGTATCAATTGTTGTGATATTGCCACCTATATGGGAATCATGTTTAAATTTTTTCGTTTCAATTTGAGAAAAGTATAATTTACCATCCTTGTGAATATATTGAAAGTTTTTACTTTTATCATGCGTATTGTTGCACCAAAAATACTCTTTAGTATCCTTATCGAATTGTGGCACGTATTTAAGCTGAACACTTTGAATAAGAAATTTCCCATAATTAATTGATTTTAAATGGGTAAGGGAATTTGCTATATGAAATTGTCCGCCATAATAACTACATGCAATTTGAGCACTTTTTATGGCATTGTACGAGAAAGGTATAGTGTTATGGTTGTCATTTATGAATCCTCTGTAGCCAAGCTTAGAAAATACCTCGTATGTATTTGGATTACTTCTAAGCCATCTTGTTTCATATCCAAGTGGCTGCTCTTTTTTATGTTCTATTAGATAAATTGTATCAGCCCAATATCGAGACAATCCACTTAATGTGTTGTGCTTAGTTGTATGTATATATCTTTCAACATTTTTTACTTCAAAAGCATCTTTTGAGGAGACACATTTAAAAAGACCATCATAATTATCCTTAGCCGCCTTATTCATATATGAAATATTTAACATATTTTCTATATAATTAAAGCTTTTAATGTACTTATTGACAAGTTTTCCATAAATACTTTCCCCGCCTATCATTTTACAATATCCATCCAAATCATCAAAAACTATTTTTGTGTAAGTTGCCCCTTCGCCATACTCACTAAGGACGTTGGATGATGTCATAGATAGAAGAGTTCGTTTTTTCTCCTCACCAATTATATGATAGGAATATATTTGCTTTGGGTGAGACTGTATGAGATAGTCTTTGATGTTGTGTATATTTTCTTTTTTTACAGCCGACGGTGCTGTGCCAGCACACCCAGATAAGTAAATAGCTAAACTTACGATACTTAGAAGATTGAGTATCCTTTTTGGGCTCATGATTAATACTTTAATTTATATTTAGTTAATTTTATCGTTTA
>WFQD01000362.1 GCA_015487265.1 Sulfurimonas sp.
ACATTGTTTTCCGCATGAATAACAACAAGATTCTTTTCATCAGTTGTTTCAAGGTTTACAACCTGTTTTCCATAAAACTGGCGAAAGTTTTCAAAAATAATTGTTTTTAATTTCATGGTTATTTTATCCTCGCTTTAATCAATTCAATGATCTTATCATTCATCCCATGTTTTTTTAGATGTAATACCTTCTTTTCTTCTTTAAGTATAAGATCTTTCAGCTCTCTTATCTCATTTTGATTTTTTAAAATATCATTTTCTTGCTTTTCTTTTGCAGGCATCTTTTTCTCCTTTATTAAATATGTAACAAATTATATTTTTTCTTTAATTCATAAACCAAAGGTTCAGTTTCATAAGCATTTTCCGCGATATCAACAAACTCTTGAAAACGCAAAAACTCTTTTTCGAGATAGTTTCTTTCCATTTTGTAAGTTGCTGAATCAAGACTATCTTTATCTGGTTTTGGTATGACAATAAAATCATAAATATATGCATACTGCTTACCTGTTTCTTTGCTTTGTCTTAACACTCGCCCTCTTCTTTGAATAAACTCTTTTGGATTAGAGCTGCTTGCTAAAATAAATGCTCTTTCAACACTGGGAATATCAACACCTTCATCCAAACATTTAATAGCAACAAGTCCATCGATATAATCATTTGAAAGCTTATCGATAAGATATCTTCGTTGGTCTTTGTTTTCATCGGAAGTAAACTTGTCAACTTGCATTCCTAAATCTCGTAAAATATGAACCATTTTATCCACCATGCGCAACTCATAACCATCTTCTTTTTCTATCTTTGCAGCAACATAAAAGAGGTTACGTTTAGAATAAATTAGTTCCTTATCAATTAATAATTGCTTAAGTGATTCAATTTTATTTGAAGCAGAAGATATAATTCTTGCCCGCTTCATCAAAAGAATTTTTAGTGCAGAATCTGGATCATCAATATTTTTTCCAGATGCTGTCAACCGGCTTATCTTTTGAGATAGCTCATAGTACTCAGCTTCTTCTTCATCTGTCAGATTAACAAATATAGGATAATAGTAATAAGGTGTAAGGTTTCCATCCTTAATAGCATCTTTTAAATTATACGTAAAAATAACATCACCAAAATAATCTAAAATAGCTTGTGATCCCTCATCATCCATATGACGCTTAGGTGTAGCAGATAGCCCAAGTTTAAAGCGTGTATTTTCGAGATAAAACTGGCGAATATCTTTTGATCCAAAATTATGTGCTTCATCAACAATCAATAAAATATTTTCAAGTTTTTTTATTTGATTTTGAAAACGAGATGTTTTATATGTTCCAGTTGTAGTTAAAATAGGAACAAGTTTTTTCTTATCTTGAAGTGCATATGTAATTGCGTGGCTGAGTTCTTTCTCCCAGTTTGGATAGTCAGAGTTGCACTTTATAAAATCTATATTAAAGTTATGCCCCTCTTTTGCCCATTGTTCAACTAAATGCATGTAAGGCACTACAACAAGAAGAGGTATGTATCCCTCATGAAGACTATTTAGTAAATGTGTTGCCGCCGATAAAGAAGTAATAGTCTTCCCTGAACCTGTTGCCATCGCCCAAATACCTTGACCATTATTTTTTATCCATGCGTTTATTGCTTCTTTTTGATAATCTCTTAATTTTAACCAAGACGGAAATTTAGGGGTGCTTGTTGTATTTGTTTCTATATTAGGCTCTTCAAAAAGATCAGCACTATATTCCAGTGGTGTATACTCTTTTGCTATCTTGATGAGCCTTTTTCTTGATGCTTCAGGAAAATCGAAAACTACCGCACCTTGAGATTCTCCATTCCATAAAGCTTCAAATTCTTGTTTTTTTAACTTTGCTCTATCTTCATCTTTCCAGGAGGTATATACATCTATACACTCATAGTTTTGCTCAAAAGCATTGACTGTTTCATTTTGAGAGCCAGAGAATGTAATATAGTTACCCTCTTCATCAGAAAAAACTCCAACTTTTTCATGGTAGATTCCACGACCTTTTTTTGGCAAAGCAATTTTGATTTCAAGCCTTCCTATTTCAAGTAAGTAGGATAATTTTGTAACTCCACTTCCTATATTTTCTTTAAACTCATTTTCAATAATAAAGTTAATCCTATTTTCACATACTTCTTGCTTACTAAGACCCTGTTCAATAGCATTACTATCTGCTTCTGTTAATTCTACAGAAGTTATGAGTTTTATTTGTCCATTTTGTTTAAGAAATTTTTGTAACGTACTTCCAAATGCTTCAAGAGAAGAACTTCTAAAATAACCAACAGCACGCCAATACTCAATTGACTCACCAAAAGCTTTTATATAGAATTCTTGCACCACATCATTGATTCCAGTTCTGTATTCTAATAGGAAATTTTGGTTTTTTAACATTTAAGATTACTATCCTGATTAAGATCAGTATCTTTTAATATCGACAAATATGTTTCTACATCGTTAATATGCTGTTCTGTAGCCAAACCAATACGAATCAAGCGCATAACCTCAGGACGATTCTCTTCCCAAGACTTCAAAGTTTTTGCATCTATATTTAATCGTTTAGCTAATTCTTTTTTTGTCATATATATCTCTTTAATAAGGACTTGACAAAAAGGTAAAATTTCCATATAATTTAAAAAATAATAGGAGAAATTACTTTTTTGAAAAATATATCGTGCATTGAAATTCTCTCAGATGACGTTTATATTGAATTTTCATGTGGTGATGTTCAATACTTATCATTCACGCAAGCAAAAAAAATTCTGTCAAAAGAATCTCACAACTCCTTTAAGTTTTTTTGTACCGATTCAATACGTAGTGTTGATTTTTTGAATAGTTTGTTACACAAATATGAAATTCTCAACGATACATTAGTATTGAAAACTAACTAATTATATATAAAAAACATTAAATTTAGATATTAGTATAAATATTCTCTGGTGAATTTTTATATATGTAGTAATTTAGAAAACGTATAATGTAAAAAACTAAGGTATTATTAATTTTCCCAACACTCCAACCATCCACCGAGCCAAATCTTCCTCTTTAAGTAGCTCATTTCTCTCATGATTTTTGGTGGCAAACTTTAATTCGTTGTTTCCCTGATACAAATCTTTTATATCATTAATATTCATTTGCTCATCGACATAGTGTTGCAAAAATCTATCAAAAACCATTTGATTTATGGGCTTACAGGAAGAAATTACCCAAGTGCTTGCAGCGCTTCCAGAAGCATTTTCAAGTTCCAAAAGTCCAACATATACATTATCGTATTGAAATGTTGCCGTGATATACTGTCTTTCTCTACCTGCAACACTGCATCGTGCATATGCTCTGTCAGTTATTAGATCTATTACCTGTTGCATTTTTTGATTACTGTAAACCATAAGATTTTTTATACTCTTTTGAGTGGACAGAAAATATATATATTGAGAAAACTCATCAAAGTTATGGGTGTATTCTTTTTTCTCTCGTTCTTTTTGTTCATACTCATTGGATATGCGTGTTTTTCGGATTTTTTTCTCTATATTTTTCGATGACTCCGTCAGGCTTTGATCGACAACTTCATTCGCCATCTCCTCCTGATATATTTTTAAGACCTGTGGAATATCTTCACTTGCTACAGTATCTTCTGTAATTTCAATGCCATCAAGACTACGACAAGAC
>WFQD01000363.1 GCA_015487265.1 Sulfurimonas sp.
CAAAGTATTTGATCTGCTCTACTTAGATGAACCAATAGAAGAGATGCTCGAACAGATGGAGAAGTTGTTTTTAACCAATACTATAGTGATACGACCAAATCGGAAATCTAAACAACGGCTGGATAAAGATACACACAAATCTACCATAGCTACAAACTCTATAAATCATCTCAAAAGGAAGAAGAAAAATGTTGGAAATTAATCAGATGAAAGACCGTAATTTAGGTGTTTCTAGGCTTAACTTAATGCCGTTGGGGGGGGAAATGCCTATTTTGAACCAGATAGCACCGCTTACAACCAATACCTCAAGCTTGGTGTTGCGTTTAAATACTAAAAAAGTCAAATAAGCTATAATTGCACACTTATAAAAACAAAGGCGATAAAAATGATAACTTTTAGCGAAATGCTACTAAAATTACAAGAATTTTGGATGAGGGAGGGGTGCAATATTGTACAGCCTTATGATATTCCAGCAGGTGCAGGGACATTTCACCCTGCGACTTTTTTACGCTCTTTAGACTCAACACCTTGGGCAACGGCTTATGTGGCACCTTCTCGACGTCCAACTGATGGGCGTTATGGGGAAAACCCAAATCGTCTTGGCTCTTACTACCAGTTTCAAGCGATTATCAAACCGAGTCCGGATAACATTCAAGAACTCTACCTCAAATCTTTAGAGTACTTAGGACTTGAAGTGAAAAACCATGATATTCGTTTTATCGAAGATAACTGGGAATCTCCAACTTTAGGGGCTTGGGGACTTGGCTGGGAAGTGTGGCTCAATGGGATGGAAGTGACACAGTTTACGTACTTTCAACAAGTTGGGGGTATAGAGTGTAAGCCTGTAACAGCAGAGATTACCTATGGAACAGAGCGTCTTGCCATGTACTTGCAAGGGGTCGATACAGTATTTGATATTGTGTGGAATGAAGATAAACAAGGCAATAAAACCTACTACAGAGATGTGCATAAAGAGAGTGAAATAGAGTTTTCAAAGTATAACTTTGAAGTAGCCGACACCGATATGCTTTTTGCAGAGTTTGAAGCCAAGAGTGCAGAGTGTTTAAAAACTCTTGAAGCTGGGCTCCCTCTTCCTGCTTATGATTTATGTATGATGGCATCGAATACTTTTAATGTCTTAGATGCAAGAAAAGCCATTTCACAAACAGAACGTCAAAACTATATACTTAAAATCCGTGAACTCTCTAAAGGGTGTGCAGAGCTTTATAAGGCACAAGAGCCAGAGCGTTTGCAACGAGTGCAAGGGTAAAATATATGACATTATGTCATGTTTTTCAAGAATTTTTTGAAAATAGAGTATAATTTTTTTGTCACCGCTTAAAAGCGGGACAAAATTACCGGATGGGGAGGTGTTAAGATGGATATTCTTAACATCATCCTGAAAGTTTTAACGATTGTGTATATAACTGTTAAAATCCTTCAGGAGTTAGATTAGAGGGTAGCAGCCCTCTAACTCTTCAACGGTAATTATAACACAAAAAAGGAAAATTATGAAAAATTTAGAAGATATTTTACTGACTCTTCTTATCATAACTGCAACTTTTATGATTACAAATCTTTATACAAGAGTGAAAAAACTCGAAGAAAAACAAAACTAATTATTATGAAACTCACAAAAGAGCAAGAGAAAAAGTTTGCAAAACTTGGTATTCATTCCTTCTGTGAACTTGCACTTTTGCTCCCCCATTCGTATGAAGATTACCGCTTAAAAGAAAAACTCCTCCCTCATAGCTTTCAGCTTATAGATGCAACAGTTGAGTCTATTTTTCGTGCACCAAACACTATTCAAATTACCTTTTTTGTGCATAACTTTGGGCATAGCATTACAGGGGTGCTTTTTCGTCCTAAACCTTATATGATGCATCAGTTTAGTGTGGGCAGTCGTGAGTATTACTATGGACTCATAGAGTGTAAAGTGGGGACATGCAGTATGAGTATGCCCAAAAAAGTAACCAGTATTGGTGCGATTACACCAAAGTATAAAACAGCTTTACGAAGTGATGTGATGCTGCGTTTGGTGCAATCTGTACTGAGTGAAGATGTTTTAGTGCAAGAGGGTTTGCCCCAAGCTATAGCACAAGAGCTCCTCACCCTCCATTTTCCAAGAGAAGAGATTGTAGAAAAAGAGTATAGTAAAGCCCTTTTACATGCACTGAAATACACAGAACTTTTTGTTTATATGAAACAGCTTGCAGGTAAACGCAGGTATTTTCAAGCTGTAAAAAGTATGCGAGCAAGCTACTCTGCTTGGCTCAAAACACTTCCCTTTACATTAACCCCAGAACAAATCAATGCCATTGATGACATCAAAAGCGATTTTGCAAAAGAGGTGGCTGCTAAGAGAATGATAGTGGGTGACGTGGGAAGTGGAAAAACAATGGTGATTTTAGCCGCTGTGTTTATGATGCGCAAACACCGTGCTATTTTGATGGCACCGACAACTATTTTAGCCAACCAACTTTTTGAAGAAGCACAAAAATATTTGCCAGAGTTGCGCACTGTTTTAGTGACAAATAAGAGTAAAAAAGTGGAACTCTCAAGCTATGATTTTATCATAGGAACGCATGCTCTTTTGTATAGAGATCTACCACAATCAGCCCTTGTTATGGTCGATGAACAGCACCGTTTTGGAACACAACAGCGCAATCTCTTAGAAAAACTTGTGAGCAGTGGAGCAAAAAAACCACACTATTTACAGTTTTCAGCAACCCCAATTCCAAGAACACAAGCGATGATAGAGACAGCACATATAGATGTGAGTCTTATTACCTCCACCCCTTTTACAAAAGATATCACAAGTCGTGTCATCCATAAAAATGATTTTAAAGATTTACTTACACATATAAAAGAGGAAATTGCCAAGCAAAATCAAGTTCTTATCGTCTATCCTTTAGTGGAGCAGAGCGAAGCTATTGCCTACCAAAGTATAGATGAGGCACGAGGCTATTGGGAGAAAAACTTTGAAAATGTCTTTGTTACCCATGGAAAAGATAAGGAAAAAGAGCAGGTTTTGTTAGATTTTCGCCAAAAGGGGAGTATTTTAATAGCCACTACAGTTGTTGAAGTGGGTATCTCTTTGCCTAGACTCACCACTGTAGTAATTGTCGGAGCAGAACGACTCGGACTCTCTACCTTGCATCAACTCCGCGGACGTGTGAGTCGTACAGGACTTAAGGGTTATTGCTACCTTTATACAAATCAAGAAAAATCTCAAAGACTTGATGCCTTTGTGCAAACAACAAGCGGATTTGACATAGCAAATTTAGATTTGAAGTTTCGAAAAAGTGGCGATTTACTCAAAGGAGTAAACCAAAGCGGTTCACAGTTTCAGTGGATAGATTTGGCAGAAGATGCCAGTGTTGTTTCAGAGGTAAAGGCGAATCTTTAAATCTTCAGCTTAATATTAGTATATGTATATTATTATACATATAAAGGAGAGAGTATATGATAGTAGCAGTTAATGAAATAGCGAAGCATCCAAAGCTTATTAGTGATATTAATGAAGTCGTGTATGTCCAAGATAAAAGAAAAAAGGAACTTAAAAGTATTGTTATTCCTGCAAGTTATGAACCGTATCTACATGAGGCATTAAAAGAAATAGAGTATCAAATGTGGTTGAAGCGAAATGAAGGATTGCTAAACAATAAACATCCAGAAATTCTTGAAGATGTAGTAGGTGATGTTGGAGATAAGATATGATACAACAAGGTGAAGTCTATCTTGTCAATTTTGCAAAAAAATATAATAGTGAATTTGGAAAGGTAAGACCTGCTGTTATTTTACAGAACAATTTTCTAAATCGTGCACTGAAAGATACACAGTATCAATCTGTTCTTGTAGTACCTCTCTCCACTCAAGATGAACAGACAGATTATAAAATTGAAATTAGACCACGAGATAATTTAAAAGAAAAAAGTTTTATAGTTGTTAATTGGCTCTGCACACTTGATGTCACAAGAATACAGGCAGATAAAGGTCTTCTCACAAAACTCTCATCTGATGAATTAGCACAATTAAAAGTAAAGATTTGTGATTTGATGTAAAATTTTACTCCTCATCCCAAAGTTCAAGTTCTCCCTCATGTGCATGCGTATCGGCGTACTCTGATTGTTCTACTAAAATAGTGTCAAGAAGTGTGAAAAGTTTGGAAGATGCTTCTTCTGTTTTGATTTTATTTGCAACAACTTTTTCTTTGTGTGCCAGAAGGTTAGAGCTTTTGAGTATGTCAAAGTTAGAGAGTATCCCCTCATGCACTTCTTTGTGCTGTGGCTCTATGTGTTTATAGCTTGGGGCATGTGCAAATTCTGACATTCCTTCACTCTCATACCATTTTCCAAAACGGCAACTGTGATGGTCTACAAACTGTTTAAATGCTCCTTTTTCAAGATGTTCATCTGCATCTGCTTTAAAAAGAATATGGTCTATTTTGGCGAGGATAATAAAGTTTTTGTTTTTCATAAATCGGCTTGAACTGAGGACTTCTTCAGATGTTTGCGTAAATTGGGCTAAAGAATCAGAGAGGGTATGCACACTCTCTATAGACTCTGAAGCAATGGTATTGAGTGTTTCTGAACTCTCTAGCATCGTACCTGCTTCTTGTTGAAGAGTGGAGATAGAGATACTTATTTCACTCGTTGCTTTTTGGGTGCGTTCTGCAAGTTTACGCACTTCATCTGCGACTACGGCAAAACCACGTCCATGCTCGCCCGCTCGTGCTGCTTCTATGGCGGCATTGAGTGCGAGCAGATTTGTTTGATCGGCTATGTCTTTGATGAGATCTACAACAGAGTTGATTTCAGAAGTTCTTTGTGTGAGGCTACTTACCGACTCTTCATTTTGTGCGATAATCTCTGAGAGTTTATCAAAGTTGTTGTTCATCTCTTCAACGACTGCATTGTTTGAGCGAGAGAGTGAAGCTGTTTCTTGGGATTGTGTTGCGAGATTTGAGAGGGTGTCATTTGTCTCAACAAGTTGTTGTTGTACTGCTTGGAAACTTTTTGTGAGATTATCCCCAATCTTAGAAAAGTCCACAAAAAAGTTTTTCTTTGCTTGTTCTTTGTGCTCCATTTGCATAGCTTCTATACTTTCATTGATAAGGTCTCCTGTCTTTTTAAAAGTATCATTAAGCCCTACTGTATTAATTTTGCGAAAGTATTTTTGTTTCGCGGCATACTCTATAGAGGTATTGATCTCTCTAAGGAGCAGTTCTAACTGGTCAAAAAGGTCGTTGAGATTCCATCCTAACCATGCTAATTCACCACCACCTTGTACATTAATATTTCTATTTTCAAAATTGCCATCGAGGGCGGCAGTTTTTAAAAGGCGAGATGTTTTGTCGATACTTTTTCGAGTAGTGCTAATTTGACGGAACATAAAAATAGCGACAGCTATATTAAAGATATTAAAAACACTATGTACGATGGAAAACTTAAAGAGTATAGTATCTATAATAAGGGCACTTAAAACGATGCCAATCTGCAGGTAGTTTGCATAATGGAGTTTAGATAGAGAGGATAAATTCGTCATATTGCATGCCTTTTTCTTGGAGTAATTTTTGGAGTATTTTTTCACTTGCTTGCATACCGCCACTTTTTTCTGCTTGAAGAAGCTGTTTGTAAAGTGGTTTGATGATGGCAAGCGCTTCAGTAGATGGGAGCCGTCGTGCAGAATGGTAGCCTATGGGTTTGTTTGTAGTGTAGTCTATGGAAGGTGTGACATTTGCCATAACCCAGTAAAAAGAACCATCTTTACAGATGTTTTTCACATAGGCATGAATCTCAAGTCCATTTTGAAGATACTCCCAAAGATACTTAAAGATAATCTTAGGCATATCGGGATGGCGAATAATGTTGTGCGGTTTCCCGATGAGTTCATCTTCTTCTAAACCGACAATTTGAATAAAAGCACGATTCGCATAGGTAATAACCCCTTTGAGGTCTGTTTTTGTGACAAGAATTGTCTCCTCACTAAATTTTTTTTCATGGTTTGTTGCTTTTACATTCATATTTTTTCACTTTTTTAGTCAAAATTTTTAAGATTATAGCATAAAATAATTATTTTTTTGCACTTTTATAGAGCCAAATATAGCCAATAAAACCGGCGAATATTGAGGCAATTAAAACACCAATTTTTGCTTGAAATATAAGAGTGTCTTGCCCAGCAAATGCAAGGTCGGCGACAAAAATACTCATGGTAAAACCAATGCCTCCTAAAAAAGCAACACCAAAGAGTTGGCTGATACTACTCTCTTTAGGAAGTTTCGCAATGCCAAGCTTGATAGCAAGCAATGCCACACCCCCAATACCCAAAACTTTTCCAAAAATAAGTCCAAAGATGATGCCAAGTGAAACAGGTTGCATGATAGTAGTGCCAATACTTGAAAAATCTATGCTAATGCCTGCATTTGCAAGGGCAAAAAGCGGGATGATGACAAGGGAAACAGGTAAGTGTAAGTCATGCTCAAGGCGTGCAGAAGGGGAACTTACAGCATCTGTTTTATCTTTTATATTGAGTAAAATTGCTTTTTGTTCTTCATGCATGGTATGGTCTGTGGCTACTGGGTAGTTGTCGTACTCATCGAGCAGGTTTTTGATGTGTTTGGTAAAATCAACAGGGGTGAGTTTTGGTTTTGAGGGGATGGCAAGGGCAGCGATAACGCCTGCTATGGTTGCATGTACACCTGATTCGAGCATAAAAAACCACATAAAAATTCCTACGATAAAATAGGCTAAAATAGAGTGAATACCAAAACGGTTCATCGCTATCATAAGTAAAAAAGCGCCACCTGCTAAAGCAAGCGCTAGAAAGTGAATCTCTTGCGTGTAAAAAATAGCAATGACAAGTACAGCCCCAAGGTCATCAACAATCGCTAGTGCTACTAAAAAAGTTACAAGTGCAGGAGGAACACGTTTGCCTAAAAGCACAAGGGCACTAATAGCAAACGCAATGTCTGTTGCCATGGGAATACCCCAGCCATTGGCTCCCGCACTGCCGCTGTTGATAGCGAGGTAAATAAGAGCAGGGATGAGCATACCGCCTATGGCAGAGAGTATGGGTAAAATGGCAACTTTAATATCGGAGAGTTCCCCAACAAGGACTTCGCGTTTTATCTCTAAGCCAACCATAAAGAAAAAGACAGCCATGAGTCCATCGTTTATCCAGTGGTGTAGAGAGTGAGAGAGCTTCCAAGCACCTACATTAAAATCAATATTGACATGAAAAAGATGTGCATAGAGTGCATGCAGTGGAGAGTTTGCTAAAATGAGTGCGAAAACAGTCATCGCCATGAGTACAAGTCCAGTCGTTGTTTGCGAGTGCAAAAAATGCTCAAACGGTGTGGCAATACGGTTAAAGGCTTTTTCCCAAGGGGCATAGAGTTTCATTGAATTTTCCTTAAAAATTATCTGTTTGATTATAACTAAAATAAAATAATTTAAAAATGTGTATAATGTTTGTATGAATTTAGAAGCTTTAAAAAATAAAACTGTGCTCCTTTTTGGAAAACCCCGTGCCTTTTCTCCTGAGGAGTTTGCTGCACAAATGCAAGCACTTGACATAACTGTTGTCTCACAGATGCAAGAGGATGTGATTTTGAGTATTGATGGGCGAATGATGACTCCCTATGAGCAGATTGCGAGTGAACAACTCTATGAAGCAGGGAAAATACCATCTACTAGCATAGATACCCTTGAGTCGGAACTTGTAAAAAATATTGATGCCGATACACTGCTGATGAGTCTGAAACTCTCCCATGATAAAGAGCGTTTAAAAAGTTTTTTGCAAAATAGCAAAATAGACGATACCCTCTTTTTTCGACTCATAAAAATGTATGATTGGAAGGGAGAAGATTTTTTTGAAAATGATGATAACCGAGATGTGAGTGCTGCGTTTATAGGAAGGTTTTATGAAAACATAGAACGCAACCATAATGTACAGTATGCGACAACAGGGTTTATTCATCTTGTTTCTCAAGCCAAATCAGCGAAACTTTTACAAGCCATTGCACAACTTCAACCGCTCTCTTTTCACCCCAAAATAAAAGCAGCGATTGCTATGAGTGAGTATTTGGATGCTTCGATGCAAAAAAAGTTTGCAAAACAAGGGGGCGAACAAATCTTAGAAGCCCTCTCTTTTAATAAAAATTTAACAGGTGATTTAATAGAAACTTTTTTACAAGAGGAACACTTAGCTTTGAATGTGGTGCGTTTTGTGCAACTTGATGATGTTTTATTTGCACAATTTGTGAAAGAGTATAAAGCAGTGGCAGCCAATGAGACTCTTACACTTGCAATGCAAAAAGAACTCCTCGCCTTGGAAGATGATGAGATAAATCGTTTGCTTGCAAATAACAGCAGTTTAGAACATAGCATACTCAAAGCACTTTTAGAAAAAGGGGATGCAAGCATGAAAATGGCTCTCTATGCAAATAGTGCAACACCGCAAGAACTTTTACAAGAAGCTTATGAAAACGCAGCATACCATGAGGCATTAGCAAAAAATGAAAATACTCCTGTAGAGATTTTATACCAACTCCATCTCGATAGCCGTTATGAAAAATATGTCAAAAGTAATGCAGGGTTTGGAGAGTATATACAGAGTGAAAATATAGGATGGATGGTTGAATGAAAGCAAGTGAATTGCGTAAAAGTATTGCAGCATTAGTTGCACAAAAAGTGCCAACCTTTCTTTGGGGCGCCCCTGGGGTTGGGAAATCTTCTATTGTCAAACAAATTGCAAAAGAAAAAGAGATAGGCTTTATTGACTTGCGTTTAGCATTGATGGATCCTACCGACTTAAAAGGAATCCCTTTTTATGATAAAGAGAGTCACACCGCACTCTGGGCACCTCCTGCATTTTTACCAAAAGAGGGTGCGGGGATTTTGTTTTTAGATGAGCTCAACAGTGCCCCGCCAAGTGTGCAGTCTTCTGCATACCAGTTAATTCTTGATAGAAAAATTGGAGAGTATATACTTCCTGATGATTGGGCAATTGTTGCAGCGGGGAACCGTGATGGTGATCGTGGGGTGACCTACAGAATGCCTGCACCACTTGCCAATCGTTTTGTGCATTTTGAGATGGAAGTCAATGTGCAAGATTGGCGTTTGTGGGCATTTGAAAAGGGTGTTGATGTGCGAGTTTTGGCGTACATCTCTTATAAAAATGAGCATCTTTTTACCTTTGATGCCAAGAGTGATGCAAAAAGTTTTGCAACACCACGCTCTTGGGAATATGTGCATAATGTTTTGCAAAGCGACCTTGAGAGCAGTCTGCTTTTAGAGGTACTCAGTGGTACAGTAGGTAAAGAGGTGGCTGTAGACTTTTTGAATTTTATAAAAGTGATGGACAAACTCCCCGATATAGATGCTATTTTACAAACAGGGCAAGGGGAACAGAGTGAGGCCGTGGATGTTTTGTATGCTTTGAGCTCAGGTTTAGTGAGCCGTGTTTTAGAAGATGAGAGTAAACTTGATAATCTGTTACAATATACTCTGCAGATGAAAAGTGAATTTTCTGTGATGATTATTCAAGACTTACAAAGAAATGGTGTCAAAATGGAGCACGCACCACTTTTTAAAGAGTGGGTGAAAGCGTTTAGCTATATTTTAGATTGAACGGTTACTTTTTTGGCTTCAAAGAGTTCGATGGCCTTTTGCACGATGGGCTCTTTGGTGATGTCTGTACCATTACTCTCTTCAAGAGTGGGTGCTTCTTTGCAGTTTGAGACACAACTTGCATCGCCTAAAACTTCTGCATCTTCAATCATTGTGGCATTTTGATTGCCTTGGGGCAGGGGTGCAGGCTGTTCTTCTTTTACTCTTTCTTCTTGCGTTTTACTACAGGGAATTCCTTTTATTTTTGTCTCAAAACCAAAAATTTCACGGACAAGCTGTTTGACGACAGCATAGCCATGTGTGAGATTTTTTTTACAAGTCTCATCGGCACAACTCTCCCAAGTGAGGGTGTTTTCTTCAAAAGAGACAAAGGAAATATTGTTTTTAAAACACTCTCCAAGTTCGTAATTTCTGTCGGTAATTTTTTCAAGTAAGCGTGCAAAGTTTTTGAGTTGGGGTTTTTCTTCTGGCACTCTTTTTTCTTCTATTTTTGTCTCTTCTTGGATGACTTTTGCAGATTCTGGTGTTGTGGATTGGAGTTTGATTTTACTTGCTTGGGGCATTGCTATTGCAGGATGCGCAACTTCACTTTGCAGAGACTCTATCATCTGGTCAATCTCACGAATACGCAGGGCTTCTATCATCTTAAAAAATATCATAGAAAGTACAAAAGAGCCATCGGCATTAATGCTAAAGAGGTACTTTGAATCACTTAAAATTCTAAAAAATCTATCTAAAACAAGGGTTGAAAAGAGGGCATCTTGTGCGTACATTTTTTCTTTAAGGTAGGCAATGAGTTCATCAACTACCATTTCACTCTCATAATCTTCTAAAAATTTTGTGTACTCGACAAGGGCGGCATAATCTTTGTTGAAAATCGCTTGAAACAGCTCCGTGATAAATTTGGGATCGACAAGCCCAAGCATATCAGTGACGGTGCGTACATCAACATGATTTTTAGAGTAAATGATGGCTTGATCAAGCAGGGTGAGGGTGTCTCGCAAACTTCCACTCCCACTGCGTGCTAAAATCTCTAAGGCATCATGCTCAAAACTAATGCCCTCAAGGTTTAAAATATGGGCAAGATGTTCGATGATTTTATGTGTAGCAATACTTTTAAATCGAAAATGTTGTGTTCGACTTAAAATCGTTGCAGGGAGTTTGAGCGGGTCTGTAGTGGCTAAAATAAATTTGACATACTCAGGCGGTTCTTCAAGTGTTTTTAAAAGGGCATTAAAAGCCTCTTTTGTCAGCATATGTACTTCATCAATAATAAAGATTTTATAGCGAGCCACAGCAGGTTTATACTTTGTTTGCTCAACCAAATCGCGAATATCATCAATTTTACGACTACTTGCACCATCCATCTCGATGATGTCCATATGCCGACCCTCGATTGCCATGGTGCAGTTGGAACATTTGCCACAAGGGTGATGACTCATTCCCTCTTCACAAATGAGTGCTTTGGCAAAAATACGTGCCGTTGAGGTTTTTCCACTCCCGCGAAGCCCTGAAAAAAGGTAAGCATGTGAGAGACGGTTTGCATCCAAGGCAAGGGAGAGTGTTTGTGCGATTGTCTCTTGCCCTATAAGCTCATCGAAATTTGAGGGACGGTATTTTCGTGCTAGTACTTCAGATGC
>WFQD01000364.1 GCA_015487265.1 Sulfurimonas sp.
GGTTCAAACTATAAAAAGTATGCAAAATAAAATGATTCAATTACTAAATCAAAAACAAATTGCAATAGAAACTATGCCTACAAGTAATATACGTATAAGCTACTACCAAAAGTATAGTCAACATCATATTTTTAATTGGGATTCACCAAATAAAGTTAATGCTTTGTTAAAGCCTAATTTAGTTCTTGCATCAGATAATCCTGGAATTTTTGGAAATCATATGAGAGCTGAATTTTCACATATATATCAAGCTTGCTTAGAAAATGGTATTTCACATCATGAAACTATCAAATGGCTAGAAAAATTGAATAAAAATGCTAAGGCATATAGATTTTGATCAAAAATCCTGCAACATAAAATCAAAAATATTACTATCATGTTTGAGCGATGAACTCAAGATATGGTAGCCTCTAAAAATGTGTTTTTGGAGGTGCTGTTCGAGTGCTTTTTTTGAAGTAATCGTTATATCGTCAAAAACTTCAATAGCATCCCAGTAGAATTTCGTGTAGTCTTCACTCCCTTTACCTTCTCCAGTTATTTGCTCCAGTCTGTATTCTTTTCCATCGGTGGTCTCTACATCTACATTCTCGAAATCATCTTTTAATGAAAGTGATATATTTAGCATAAAACGGAGATAGATCCATTTCGGTTCACCCTCTAAGTTTATTGCTTTTGCTAATGGAATTACGTAGTTTTCAATCTCTGAACTTGTTCTTATCATGATGCTTTCTCTATTTTAGAACCTAATTCATCGCGTACAATGTCATAAGTTGTATATTTTAAATGTTGTGATTTTACAAATTCAAATTCACTATCTGTTAGTAGAAGTATAAGGTTGTCAAACTGCAAGTAACAGTCGTTTAGTAATAATTCTTTATTTTTATTAGACAAGCGACCAAAAGGTGTGTCTACCATCACAAAAGATGCAAATTCTTTATATTCTAGTATGCTTTTAACTATTAAGAAGTTAAGTACTTGCTTTTGACCTGCAGATAGCAGCTCTATGTCTAAAGTTTTGTTGCCATCCCCTATAACGATATTATGTTTTTCATCAATATAGATTTCATTGATATGCTCATATTGTGTTAAGAAAGTTGCAGTGTTTTTTTTCAGTGTTTTGTTAAAAACTTCTAATTTTTCGGCTAGTTCTTCTTTGTATATTCGCTCACTCGCTTTTGCGACCTGTTGGAGTTCTTCATAGCCTTTAATGAAGGCAAATTTTTCTTGATTAGCTTTAAAGCTTTGTGTTAACAAACGATTTATCTCTTTTGACAATTCAGTGTTGTTTTGAATACTATTTTCAAGATCTTCAATTGTATGCTGTAATTTTGTTAATTCATTTTGCTGTAAATCTCGTGATTCTACAAGAGATCGGGTAATCTCTTGTTCCATACTAGAAGACTCAGCCTTTTCGATCTTACTTTGAAGTTGTTTGATCTCATACTGTAAATTTTTCATATCTTCTAAAAGCTTCTTAAATGCTTTTGTTGATAGTGAAAGTTCAATAGGGGTTGATTCTGTTAACATTAGATTTTTAAATAGGCTCAGTGCTTTGTCTTCTTCTAGATTCGAGTTCATTTGTTCTAAGAAACGTCTAAAATGGTTTGTAAAAAGCTTCTCATCATTCATACTGAGTGGACTATGTGTACGCTTTTGCATACCATCTAAAAGGGCCTTGTTTAATAGTAATGGCATCTGGAACATGATGAGCTCTTTAAATGTTAAAGAGAGGTTGTCTAGTTCTTTTTGTTTTTCATCTTGTTGTTTGTGAAACTCTTTTACTTTTTTGTTACGGTTTCTTATCTGAGTATTTAGTTTTTGAACATTGAGTGATAATGCTTTGTACTCTTTTGTTTTTATTATGAGTTCTTCTTTTTCACCTGATATGGTTTTAAGTATGTCTAAACGTTTTGTTTCAAGCTCAACAAGTTCTGAGGTCTCATTATCTTTGTTTTTTTCCAGAAGATTTTTTGCTACCTGTGCAGAGTCTTTTTGGACATTTACAAGTAAATCAAGGTCAAATATAAAGTCAAAAAGACTTTTAAGTTTCGTACGAGAAAGTAAGAATAAGTTACTTCCAACTTCACCATCGTAAAACAAAAAATCTATCAAAAAGTTTGGAATTTTATTTTGTATAAAATGCTCTGCTTCAGCACCTTCTATGGTATGATCATCTTGAAAAGTAATTGTTAACGCTTCTTCTCTTTTATCTGCAAAACTCCACATTCTTTCTATTGTAAAAATATCAAAAACTAAAGTGACCCCACATTCAGGTGTCTTGGCATTATTGTTTAAAATTGAATCTAACGACACATCTGCATGACCCAATGCCAGTTTAATGGAGTTGAGTATTGATGTCTTTCCAAAACCATTTGTTCCAATAATACATGTAATAGGATCAAAGTCTATTTTCTGTTTACTGTTATAAGAGAAAAGATTGTCTATTGTGATACTAGTTAGCTTCACGAAATTCTCCCCTATAAAAATCTACTACACGTTTTTCAATATCGCCAATAATTCCATAACGTGTAGCAATATTTTTTCGATAAGCCTCAATCTCATAAATACGCTCAAACAAATCAATATTAATATCTTCAGAAATATTTTCTAATTTTGAACGCAGGGGTGTTTTAACAGTTTTGTTCATTAGTCTAGAATATTTTTGAGCGATACGAAAAGCACTATTTTGTATATCTCCATCCTCATCCCAGTGCTGCTTGATTAATTCTATTTCATCATCTTTTATAAGTTCAATTACCTCATCTGGGTTATAATCAGAATCATTCTTTTTCATTTTATGATAATTGTCGGTCACTTGTTTTTCTACTTTCAATAATTCATCAAGAAGTTCTCGTCTTACTTCAGGCAAGAATGGTCCTGGCCCTTTGGTTCCATCTCTACGACGACTATCTCTCTTTCCAGAGTCTGGTTGTCTATATGCATAAAGTTTTTCACGATATTCCCATAATGGTTTCATCCACTCTTCACCATTTTGGAGCATACCTTCCATAGACCGATCTTTTTCAACCACGGTACATACCCAACAACCAAATCTAGTTTTGCCACAACTTGGTGACTCTGGATTGAGTGCAATATTACAATCTCCTTCACTTGAACCTTTATCGTAAAGATTCATCATATAGGTATGATCTTTCCAAGGGTAAGTTATTTTGTCTTTTCCAGTTTCACTGAGATATGTCCAAACTTCTTCATTTGTCCAATGTTTAATTGGCGATAATACAAAAGCATTTGGGATATTATCATGAGGAGATAATCCACGTTGATTTAGTTTTCTATTGGCAATAGAAACTTCACGGCGTTGGGACTCAGCACTACGTACACCAAGTAGCATAAGAATTGATTGATGTTTGTTAACCAATGATTCCAAAAAGTATGTTGCTGGATTGATTTTCATTCTTTCCGTACACCATCTAAAAGTGCTTGTAGGAGCTGGATAACCTTTACCTAACATTAATGTCCAAAAAGACTCTTCAATTTTAGGGCTCAGTTTATGGCATGATAATTTTAAGTTACTTTCTGCTGCAAAAGTTGAAATTTCATCTAATTTTGTTTGCAAATACTTTTCAATAATAGGCATTTCTACAGTGGTATCTGATGATACAACATAGACATGTTTATAATCTTTGCCTTCAGCATGGATCTCTTGTAGCATAGCAATAGTAAGCTGTAATACACAGGTAGAATCTTTTCCGCCAGAATATGTGACCACCCAAGGCCTATCATCAGCAAAATATTGTTCTTTTAATGTATTGATTGTTTCTTTGACTAATGACATTACAAATACGAACCTATTATAAAA
>WFQD01000365.1 GCA_015487265.1 Sulfurimonas sp.
ATCTAATCCAAATATAAATACACCAAGAAATGTAAATGCAGATTATGGTAATACAACATTTCAAATAATATGTAAACCTTTTCGTTCTAAAATGGTAATATTTAGCTCTGCTGGAAAAGAAGCCGATATTTTAATACCAAGAGTTTGGAAAGAGTTTTACAAATAAAATTAGTTATCTTTTGGCATATGCCTATTCATATAATCTTCTGTATCTTTTGGAATACCCTCATGTTTACAATCTGGATTCTTACATTTGTAATAAGCATATAGTTGATCTGCACCACACCGTTGACCAAAACAAAAATCTTTATCACACCAACATTCTACTTTTCCATAAAATTCTACATCTGAACCACATTTTGGACATTTCATAGACTATCCTTATTTTAATTTTAAATTATTACAATTCACAATATGATCTTTCAACTTATCATGCTTATAATCAACATCTAAAACATTAGCATAGTAAAAACATTTCTCAAAGTTCCTGTCATTATTATAATAAATCCTATAAAAACCAGTTGGTATTACTACATCATTATTTATGGTTTTATTAGCTCCTTTATAATCTGCTATAGAGATAGAGTTTATATATCCAAATTTTGTAGCAAGTAATCTTCCATATCTCTCAACTTTAATCCAAGTTTTTTGATTTACTTTTGCAGACTGTGGTTGAATGTTACACATGCTGTATGTTTTTCTCAATGCCTTTATATCATAGTCAGCATCTGCATCTGCAATTATAAAATGTCCCCTGTTCCATTTTCTACCATAACCAGTATAATCTTTATATTTAACTCTATATTTCATAGGTATAGTTTTTTCATTATAAAATCTTGGTCTCTTTTTTATGTTTACAGCATTAACTTTATCTCCATAAAGCGTAGTCCAACCAGATAATGCACCTTTATATTTATATGAATAGCAAACTTTATAGATCTGTTTATCTATAATCTGGTCACATTTATTCAAATCAATAAAATCATTTAAACTTGTTGAAAATAACAAAGAGTTCAATAAAATTAATAAACTTAAAATTCTCATTTCATCTCCTATTTTTTCAAAAATCTACCAACCACAAAACCAAGTATCTCAAGCTGCTCTTGATTGTTTGAATCTATCTCCTCTGGTGCATAAGATTTATTACAAGAACTGATGACTATATTTCCATTTGTCTTGAATGTCAGATTTTTAACCATTAAACCATTTGATGTTTGAATGACATATTTTCCATCTATTAGAGGAAAGTTGCTACCGGGAGTGATGGGGTGAAATATAACTATATCACCATCATAAACATACGGCTCCATGCTATCACCAACAACTGTCAGAGCCACTATGGGTTTATCTGTATATTTTTTGTCTATGGAAAAATAGTCTATATATAGATAATCTTTTACTTCAAAGGCATCAAACACTCCACCACTTCCAGCTCCAACATATCCATCATACAAAGGAACTTTAAGAGTATGTTCTACCATCTGTTTTAATTGCGGAGCTTTATTTGCTACTATCTTGTTTATCACTTTGTCGCTGTCATCGAAGAGGTACTGTACAGGGATATCTAAGATGTCGGCTATTATTTGTATAATCCCAACTTTAGGATTGTTCCCTTTTTCCCAACTTCTAACAGTTGCTTTTGTATATGTAGTTCCAGCTCTTTCATTAACTCTTTGTGCTAACTCTTCAAGTGTCAAACCAGCAATTTTCCGATATTTTTTTAAGAGTTCTCCGAACATATTATTCCCTTTCTGCATAAGTGAAATTTTACATCATTGTAGTATTCCAATATTTTACTTATCCTGCTATATGACTGCTTTATTTTTTTATCAGTGAAATATCATTATACTTTTAGAAAAATTTAGCAGGAAATAAAAATGTTCAGTTCTCAATTGCTTAAATATCGAAAACTTAAAGGTTTAACACAGTCTCAACTTGCAGATGAACTATCTGTCTTGCTAAACAAAAAGTTTCAAAAAGGAAATGTGCAAAGCTGGGAACGTGGAAGTAGTCCAAGAGTAGAAATTATCCAAGCTATAGCAAAAGTTTTAGATATACCTGTTCAATATCTTTTTGATGATAGTGAAGAGGCTGTATTAAAAATCATAAAAGATAAATATCCATTTTTCATACAACAAAAAATTTTGTCTGAACAATTTCAAAACATAATCAAATCAACAAAAGCAAATATGGAACATCTCGAACAAATCATTAAGGCAGGGATTTGATGTACTCTACAAGCGAAGTAGCAGATCTTCTTGGAGTCAATAGGTGCAATGTAAACTATTATATTAGGAAGGGCTACTTGAAGGCTGAAGTTGTAGATGGTACATATAAGATAAAAAGAGAAGACTATATCTCTTTTAGAAACAAGTATTTTGATACAAACATTCGCTTTAGTTCTCGCGGTCCTGCAAAAAAGCTCTCAAGTGAGCAGATAAAAACACTCTCTAAAATCCTTGCTGATCTGCATGACTTTTCAGTTAGTCTCGAGGATTTTACAGAGCGTTACAAAAATTGCAACTTACCAAACTTTAGCGATTTTCTCATCTATAAAAGAGATGAGATGATCCGCTATGAATGCAACAAAAAAGGCTATAGACACAAATTTTTAGCAGAAAAATATGGTCTTTCAGTAAGTCAAATTTACAGGATTATACATGAAAGAGATGAGAAAAAGAGTTGAAAATGTTATTTATAAAGTAGCAGAATGTAACTCTATGAGAGAGTTGAATGACTTTGCAGCAAAACTTAGCCTTGCAAGAGATGCATTTGATGATCTTGCTTGGAGTTTTGTGACAAAAGCTCTGTCTGTTAGAGAAGAGGAGCTTTTGAGTCGGTGCAATGCAGTTGCTGACTGTGGGGAGCTTCGAGCTGATGAAATCTTATGAAAGGAGGGAATTTTAGTTAATTTATTTTTAAAGAGAAAGTTGGCAGAATAACTGTATTACTTTTTTTACATATATTTTGTAAATAAAAGGTAATACACTTAATCAAAGGATCAAACAATGGTTTTAGATCAACTTTATGCAATAACGGACAGTGATTTTTCTAAAAAATTAAAAAAGATAAAAGTCACATATTCTGTACGAGAAGACATCGTTCAAGAGTTCAATCGTGCAGTGGAAGAGGCAGGTTACAACCGCTCAAATGTAGTAGAAAAATTGATGGTAAATTTCATCAATAACTGGAGTAATTTTAAAAGCAAATAAAAAAGGGTAAGTGTTTTGGCGAACACTTACCCTTTATGGCTACAATAACCCAATCGCTTCAGCCGTTATTGTAGCCAACTTTCTCTTAAAAAAAATTAACTAAAAGGCTACAAATATGGCTTATAAAGATATAACTATAGAAGAGCTAAAACAGTCACTTGACATTGTGCAAGTGGCACAGATGTATGGAGAGCTAGTAAAATCTGGCTCTAATTATGTATATAAAGATGATCGCTCCATATCTATCTCTCCTTCAAAACAGATCTTCTCCAATTTTAATGGTGAGATAACCGGTGGATCAGTACTTGATCTGGTCTGCTATATTGAAAATCTATCTATCGCAGATGGCATAAAAAGATTAAAAGAACTTGCAGGAAAGCAAGAGTACAAACTCTATCCTGAAAAAATGATAAAAAGAAAAGAGAAAGAAGAGAAGAAAAAGAGTATCAACTTTCAAAAGCTCGGCTACATAGGAGTACAAGAACTTAGAGCTTCAAAGAGCTTGTATGCAGATGTAGTAGATGAAAAAGAGAACTTTTTAGGAATTTCACTCATTGGAGATGGCATCAGAAAGCTCTTTCAAACAGATTTTTTTGAGCCAAATTTCAAACCAAAACTTGACTATATCTTCAATCGCTTCATAGGTTACAACTCATTTTTCAAATGCCCAAGTATCATACTTAGGGATGATACAGACAGAATAGTAGATGTCATAGCCTACAGACCACAAAAACCAGCTAACTATAAAGAGTGGAGCAGTCCAAAATACATCTACAAAAATCCTACAAATCGTGGAGAAAAATTTCTATACCCTTTTAGAAAAGAGGCTGAATATATAGCAAAAAAAGAGGGCTTCTTTATAGTAGGTGAAGGCATCAAAAATGCACTAAATGCACTTGTTTATTCTATACCATTTATTACAATAGAGAGCAGCTCGACCAAAATGAGTGACGCTCTTGTAAGCTACATAAGAGCTTTGTATGAAAAAGGGTATAGCATTATCACAATGTTCGATGGAGACAAAGCTGGTGCAAAAGCCTATGAAAATTTCAAAGAGCGAACTGGCTTGGAAATAAAAAACTTTTTTGCATTCGATAGCGGCTTAGACTTTGTTGACTATCTCCAGAGTGGAGAGAGTGTATGAAAGATATAGCAAAAAAGATCCAAGCCATCAAAGAGAGTGCAAAAAAAAGCCTAACTATGTCGGACGATTACTTTAATGTAGTGCAGCAAAAACTGCAAGAAGTTAAAGCTATTAGAGAAAAGAGTAAGCTTCATAACGATGACAAAGCCAAAGCAAACCTACAAGAGTTTTATGAAGCCAAAGAAGATATAGAGCGAAGGTACGAAGGCTTAACCGATCCAGAAAACCTGCACAAAAAGATGCAAGAGCTTGAAAAAGCATATGTTAGATATGCAAAAAAGAATGCATCTATTGACAGATTAGGAAATGCTACTCTTTTTTACGACTCTGTAACAGATATGTATGTTCGCATATCAATGTACACAGATATAGATGTAGATGGAAGAGAAGTTGATAGAATCAGGACCGACAGATTTAAAGCTGCTACCATAAATAAATATATAGATATGGAGTCTAAGCAACTGGCTGGAGTACACATAGAGACAAAGCATCGCACTGCAATACTTAGAGAGTTCAAACCATACATCAAAGAGTTTGCACCTCTCAAGCCTCCATTCTATGGAGAATTTTTTAATACTTATGTTCCAAACGGTTTTTTGGATGTAAAAGTAGATAATCTTTTAGACCTGGACAAATTCGTACAGATCACTTTACCTGCAAGATACCCTGCTATCAATACTCTTTTAAAGAACATAGCCCCATATGTTGATGAAAGAGTATTTTTACTCAACTGGTTATCTACTATTTTAAATACTGCAAAAAAGACAAAAACAGCAATAATTATCAAAGGTATTCAGCGTACTGGGAAAGGTGTATTTGCAAGTAAGATTATAGAGTATGCAATGCACGAGAGTAACTGCTTTGTCGCTACAAATGCTAACCTAAGCGATAACTTCAATAGTTATTTAGAAGACAAGTTATTTATTACTTTCGACGAAGTTAAAGGTGACTTCCATAAAGACAAAGACATAGCAAATAAAATCAAGTTGATTGTATCGGAAGAAAATATATCAATCCGAACGATGCATACAAACCCCTACATGATTCGCTTTAGTGCAAACTGCATCTTCTTATCGAATGAAGATCTTCCAATTCCAATGGATCAATCTGACGAACGCTTGAGTGTCATAGAGACCAGATCCAAGACACTTAAGACAGTAGCAGAAGAGATGGGACACGATCTCCACTCTTTTATAGAGCTAATAGAAAAAGAGAGGGATGCATTCTTAGTTCATCTCAAAATGTGCAAATACTCAAAACAGATGGCAATGTCAACCATTCAAAACAAGACGAAAAAAGCCATTCAAGATGCTACCAGCACTACTCAATCAATGCTAAAAACTGCATTCAGAGCCAAAGACTATGAAACTATCGATGATCTTCTTGAAGAGGCTATACAAGATAAAAAAGAAGATCAGCTTGTCAAAGAAGAGGTTGAAGTATTTGCAGAAGGTGACGAAGGTAGTTATAGAGTTAAAAAGCAAATCCCATTTAAATATAACAATGAAGAGATGAAAAAACTCTTTATGAAAGAGTTTAGAGCTGGTTTTATCTCAAATACCAGCTTGAAATGGTTTAGCAAAATACTAAACATAGATCATATTTTAAAATCAGATTTCAAGTTTGGTAACTTCTGGAACTTAGTACTTACTCAAGCAGTCATCATTAAACTCAAATGGTCTGAGAAAAGATTTGTAGATGGCAAACATCAAGATGTGCAATTTGAGCATAAAGAGAAATTTAGACTTGTAGATCAACATCAAAAAGTAGATATTTTTTACTTCGATAACAAAAACTTCATGTTCACTGGAACAAAAACTGCTATCCAAGTAGAAGAACAAATTCCGTTTTAATTTTCACAAATCTTTTATCCTGCCTTTTGGCAGGAACACTGGAACACCTTTCAGGAACACCAGAGGAACGGTACAGGAACACTGACAGGAACGGTAAAAAATCCCTAAATTTAGGGAAAGGAACGCTTTGACTTCATTTTTTCTATTTTGTAATTTTTTTTCTCCAAAAATTTTTTGAAATTTTTTTATTTTTTTTCTCAAAATCCCTTCTAAATCCCTATTTTAAGGCATTCTTGCAGTGTTCCTGTTAGTGTTCTTATACCGTTCCTGTTCTGTTCCTATACCGTTCCTTGCACCATTTTCAGTGTTCCTGTTTTGTTTACCGTTCCTAAAAAAATCTTATAGGAGAAGAGTTCCTTACTTCAAGATGCGATTTCAAAAAGATCTTGCATATTTTCAAATAAGCTTGATTAACTCATTGCCAAAGAAATAAAATTACAAAAAAACAGGAGTTCTATGATGTATAAAATAAAAACAGATAGTTTCACGCTCACTGTAGACACAAAGAAAGATGCATTCAACCTTCTATTAAAGCTCTCAGGGCTAAAAATAAGCGATCTAAGCAAATATATGGAAGTATCTATAGAAGAATTACAAAACGCTCCCCAATGGGCTATAAATTATTTAAAAGACATAATCAATGCAGAGCTGATCCACTTAGGTTATGTCATCAAAGACACCAAAACTACTGGACTACTCTATGAACTTAACAGATTGCAAAAAGAGGCACAAAAAGCCATCACAAAAGGCACAATACAAGGAAACCAACCAGTAGAGCTAAATGATGATATAGTATCGGAATCAGGCTATATAAAAGCAGGATATATTACTCGCATGGAAGATATACTCAAAGATTTTATCAACCCAGATTAATCAAAAAACAGTCAAATAACCTCATCAACACCTTATAATGTTTAAAATCATTTATATATTTATATATATACAATCCTATAATTATAATTTTTATTTAATCCCTATATTTTGGCATATAAAATAATTCTATAATTCTATAATTCTATACATATAAACTTAAAAAGTTATTCACATATACAGATTTAAGTGTGAAAAACTATAACCGTTATATGCTTAACTTATTCACATATAAAACAGTTAGTATGTGAATATTTATAACCGTTATATTTGCACTTATTCACACCCTATAACTGTTATATGTGAATAATTTTACCGTTAGTGTGTAGTCTGGTAATACTATATAACCGTTGCACCATAGCTTAATTTTACCTTACAAACGTTATAAC
>WFQD01000366.1 GCA_015487265.1 Sulfurimonas sp.
AAGATAAAGAGACTATAAAACAAAGATTAATTCTTTCATACTCTACACAAAGAGCTAAGAAAGATAGATATTTAAGAGAAAAGGCCTTTAAAAAACTAAAAGAGAAGATAGAAAAGTCAAATAATATCACAAAGTCCGATTTAAGACTCTCTCATTATGCAAAGTTTTTAGATTTGGATGAAAATTGTAAAATCGAGTTTAAACTTAATCTTGAAAAAGTAACTCAAGATGAAAAACTTGATGGCATTAAAGGATTTATTACAAATGATTTTTCACTCAAACATCAAGAAATTATAGAGCATTATAAAAATCTTTGGCATATTGAAAAAGCGTTTCGTATCTCTAAAACAGACCTTAAAATCAGACCAATTTATCACTCAATAGCTCATAGGATAAAAGCACATATTCTTATATCGTTTGTTGCCTATGCAATCTATATGGAGTTTGAAAGAAAGCTAAAACAAAACAATATTACTTTACCTTTTTCAAGAAAAATTTTAAGGGATATGATCAAACATATCTTTGCTATTGAACTTGATAATGAAACAATCCCTTTGAATTTATCCAAAATTCAACAGCAAATTTATGATGCAATTTACTCTGATTTATAAAAATCTTATTTGTGTGCCTTATCGAGAAAGTCAGGAGGAGACACTCAAAAAATTTGGTCAAAGACTCTTTGAAGCAGAGCTTGAAGGCATAGTAACAGTTAAAGATGGACGAATCTATTTATCGCCAAGTTTTGCATAGAGGTTGCTTATTAAAGTAAAAGCATTTTTACCATCTGTAGGATACTCTACTACACGATCCTCAATATTTTCAAGATTTAGTGCTGTTGTAATTGTCTCATGAACCTTTTGCGCACCATTCCAGTCAGTACCTGGAAGGAGTGCAATGAGGTTCTCCTCAATATAAAAGAGTCTATCACTTGTTCGTAAAAGTGGCAATATAGACTCTCTAAGTTTCCTGACTTTCGCGTTATCTCAAAAATATCAGGAACCAAGTTAATAAATGCCCTAAAATAGGGGCTTATAGGCAATAAAAAAATAAAAAATGTGTGCCTCAAAGAGAAATCCGTCATTGCGCACCCCATTTTTTTATTTTTATCAATTCCAAGAATTGGAGCAAAATTTGCTTGAATATCCCATAAATAAGATAGGGGATATGAAATATGAACGGAGTAAAAACAGAGAGTATAGATCACTATGGATTGGTTATGGGGATGATTGAAGAGCTTGGGATTATGGATGTTATCGATAAAGAACTTCCAACAAAGAGTGAATCTAAGATAATAACTCATTCAATGGCAGTAGCGGCGATGATACTAAACGGCTTAGGATATGCAAATAAACAGCTCTATTTAACACCTCGTTTTTTCGAAAAAAAAGCATTAAAACAACTGTTTCAATCTGATACCATAGAAGCCAAACATTTCAATAAAGAGACCCTCGGCAGAACACTCGATAAACTCTTTGAATACGGTGTAAGCGAACTCTACGAAAAAATAGCCAAAAAAGCACTACAAGTACTAAACCTTACACCATCAATAATCCACCTTGACAGCACAAGTTTCCACCTTGACGGTAAGTATCCAAACCAAAAGATAAAGAGTAGAGAGGATGAGAATATCACTAAAGATGAAACATCATCCAAAACTGAGAGTAAAACAGGAGATGAAGAGAGTGAACCAAGTCCAATTTTTCTCACTCCAGGATATAGTAGAGATCACCATCCCCACCTAAATCAAGTAGTCCTTAACCTTATAGTAGAACATAAAGCAGGTATTCCCATATGGATGAAACCAGCAGATGGAAACCAAATAGATACACAAGCATTCTCTACAATAGTGCAAGAACATATCTCTTCTTTACAAAATGCTGTTGCAACACCAATAAAAGTGATATCCGATGCAGCTCTTTTTACCTCTAAAACGATGGAGGAGTTCAAAAAAAATGATATGCTCTTCATCTCAAGAGTTCCCACAAAATTAAAACAGGCAAAAGAGATACTTCAAAACTACAATAAAAAAGAGTTTATACAACTTGATGAGAACTATCAAGCTATCACTTACACAATAGAGTATGAGCAAATGCAACAACAATGGGTTCTTTTTAAAAGTACTCACGCTAAATCAAGAGAAGATAAAACGATTCAAAAAGAGTATCAAAAAAAACAAGAACAAGAAATTAAACTCCTTGCAAAACTTCAAAGAACAGCTTATTTTTGCGAAGCTGATGCTAAACAAGCACTTGAAGAAAAAACTGCACAACTTGAATGTATAACCATAACGGCAAAAAAACTCCTCTCTAAACCCAAATATAAAACAAAAGGAAGACCTAAACAAGGTGAAATACCAGATCATTACGAATACTATTGGGAGATAAAAACAGAGCCAAATAAAGAGTATCTCAAACAAAAACAGGATCAAAAAAGTGGTCTTTTTATCTTAGCAACCAATGATATGACACTTTCAGCACAAAAACTACTTGATGAATATAAATCACAACAAAGAGTTGAAAGAGGATTTCGGTTTTTAAAATCACCCCAGTTTCTAAGTGATGCTATGTTTTTAAAAAGTCCAAAAAGAGTTGAAGCTATGCTTATGATAATGACACTCTCATTACTTGTCTATAGTGCTTTAGAATACAAAATAAGAAGTGAACTTAAAGCACAAAACAAAACTTTTCCAAATCAGCTTGGAAAGCCTGTACAAAATCCAACTACAAGGTGGGTATTTGAGAACTTTCATGAGATACAGATTGTTATTATTGAAGAACTAAAAAAGCAGGTTATAGCTAACTTATTAGAGAGAAATGTTTTTATACTTAATCTGCTTGGCAAGTTGTATTGGCGGTATTATAGGGCTGAGGATAAAATGGAAAAATAGGGTGCGCAATGACGGGAAATAAGCTAAAATTACTATATGGGCTTAAGAGTAAGAAAGAAGAAAAACAAAAGTGGAAGCGTTAGTGTTGTTATTGTTGATAGGAGTAATAGAGGGTATAAGGTTGTTGAAACAATAGGATGCAGTAAAGATGAAGATGAGATAGAACAGTTACATCAACAGGCACTGCAAAGAATTGATGAATTGGAGCAAAATCTTTTTACAGCAATAGAAAATAGAAAAAAAGAGCAAATAAAGACTCTTCTTGCACAAATTACTAATGAGAGTTTGATACCAATAGGTGATGAGCTTATCTATGGAAAACTTTTTGAGAAGATTGGATGTGATAAGGTCTTTGATAAACTAAAAAATATTAGAAATAAAACACAAAAACAATTTTTATTTAAATCACTTGTAATTTCAAGACTACTTTATCCAGGAAGTAAACTCTATTTGATAGACTATTTATACTACTTCAAACGACAAGAGATTGAAAAGGATAGAATATATCGCTTTTTAGACAATCTATATAGTGAAGAGATAAAACTAGAAATAGAACGGTGTGTATTTGAACATACTCTTAAAGTAGTTAAAAATCAGCTTGTAGTGAGTTTTTATGATGTTACTACTTTGCACTTTGAGAGTGAGAGTGAAGATGATTTAAGAAGAATAGGTTTTTCTAAAGAGGGTAAACTAAATCGTCCTCAAATACAACTTGGACTTCTAACAACAATTGAAGGTTATCCATTAGCTTATAAAGTATATGAAGGAAACAAATTTGAAGGACATACAATTATAGATGTATTAGAGAAATTTCAAAAAAAGTTTCTATTATCCCATAAACCTATAGTTGTTGCTGATAGAGGGATGTTGAGTAATTGCAATCTTATAGAACTCTCCAAAGCTGGATACAAATATATTATTGCTGCACGAATAAAGAGTTTAAAAG
>WFQD01000367.1 GCA_015487265.1 Sulfurimonas sp.
GGTCTGATGTAAAATTACAACATTATTTTAAAGATTATAAATATACATTTCATTCTAAGGTAGAAAACTTAGACATAGATTTAAAGGGAAATAAGACAAATTTGCAAAAGAAACATATAGAGGATAATAATTTTTATTCATTTTCAAATTTTCAAGAATTTTACAATACTATATCTGATAAACTGAAAAAAGAGTATCATCTTCAGTTAAAAACTCCACATCTTTATTTTGATTATTTAGAACCTATTTTTAATCCTATTTTGCATAAAGCAAAAGAACAAAATCAAAATAGAGACACACTCCATATTCGCTGGGATTATAATACCATTACACAATATAATCCAAATTTTGAAGATTATTCTATACATTCAAGTGGTTCTAGTTTGACAAAATTATCTAATAAAGAGCATTATAAAAATGCCGTAGCTGCATCAAAAATAAAAGCAGCTAGAAAAATATATGTCGTACCACTTTTCACAAAAGAGAGTTCGTATGAAGAATCAAGAAATTTATATGAAAATTATTATAAAAATTTGGGTTTTGAAATTTGTGACTTAGGTAAGATTCATCCAGAAAATGAGCACTATGATATGCAAAGTCGTGCCCATATGGGAAATACAGGAGGTGTCATGCAAAGTATCTTGATGTCTCAGTGTTTAAAAAATATATTGGATAATACTATAGAATTTCCTGATAAAAATAGAAGCTTAAATTAAACTCACATGTTGTCCAACAGAAAAGTTATGCACTTCATCGGATTTGATATGGAGTTTTATATAGAGCTCACCATCTTTTTTTATCTCTAAAATTTCACCTAACAAAGTAGATGTTTGCTTTGCTTGTGATTTGAAAAGGAGTTCTTTTGGGGAGCCATCATTGATGATTTTTCCATGTTCTAAAATGAGAACACGCGAAGCAAGATGTGTGATTTCATTGGGGTCGTGGCTTACCATGATGGTGGTTGTTTGAAACTCTTTATGCAGATGTAAAAGTTCATTTTGGAGCTTTTGTCGCATCTTGACATCGAGTGCAGAGAGTGGTTCATCGAGGAGGAGGAGTTTGGGCTTTTTCATCAAGGCACGGCAGATGCTGACTCGCTGTTTTTGTCCTCCACTTAAAGTACTCGCTATGCGGTCTTTGAGTTCATAAAGCTCTGTCATTTGGAGGAGTTTTTTAGCAAGGGCTTTGTCTTTAGCGACAAAAAGAAGGTTTTTTTCTACACTCATGTTTTCAAAAAGTGCATAATCTTGAAATACAAACCCAATCTCGCGTTTTTGCACACTTAAGTTTGTGCTTTTACTGAGCCACTCTACTGTATCGAGTGTGATAGTACCCTCTGCAACTTCCAGTCCTGCTAAAACACGTAGAAGAGTTGTTTTTCCGCTACCACTCGCACCACTGAGGGCAATAAAATCTCCTGTTTGTAGGGTAAAATCAACATCAAGGTGCATTTCTCCTTGCGCACCATGTAAGGGTTTTTTAATCTGACAAGTTATCATAATCCAAACCTTTTGTTCTGTTTTGCATTGAAAATATAGACACTTAAAAGGACAAGAAAACTCACTCCAAGCATAATAGCACTGTATATATGTGCCATCTTGTAGTCCATGATTTCTACCATCTCATAGATAGCTACTGAAGCTACTTTTGTTTCACCTGGGATGCTTCCACCAACCATAAGAACTACACCAAATTCGCCAACTGTATGGGCAAAAGTGATGATAATAGCTGTAATAAGTGCTGGTTTGATATTTGGCAATGCAACAAAAAAGAGTGTTTGGAGTTTGCTTTTTCCGGCAATGTAACTTGCTTCAAGCATATGTTTGTTGAGTGATTCAAAACCATTTTGAAGGGGTTGTACCATAAAGGGCAAAGAGTAGAAGCACGAGGCTATTACAAGCCCTGAGAAACTAAAAACAAGTTTGACTCCAAATGTTTCTTGCAAAAATTGCCCAAGAGGAGAGTTGTAAGAGAGTGTAAAAAGCAGATAAAAGCCTAAAACAGAAGGGGGCAAAACTAAAGGTAGAGCAATAAGTGCTTCAAGAAAAGGTTTGAACTTTGACTCTGTTTGTGAAAGGTACCAAGCAAAGGGCAGGGCAATAAAAAAGAGAATAAACGCAGTTAAACTTGCTAATTGAAATGAGAGATAAAAGGGTGTAAAGTCCATTATATGATATATCCATAGTGATGTAAAATCATTTTTGCCTGCTTACTTAGTAGAAAATTATAAAATTTTTGGTACTCATTTTTGTTGGGTACATTCTGAAGTAACACTATACCTTGTTTAATGGGAATATACAATTTTTTATCGACACTTACCCAATTTTTGTCCTTTTTAAAATGTGCCATTTTTGGACTATAAAGGAGTGATTGTGCCACGATGCCAATGTCGGTCGCACGCAGGGTATAGGAAAAAGTCTGTGAGATGGACTCTCCATAAACAAATTTTGGAAGCAGTTCTTGGTAGAGTCTTGCGTTTTGTAAAGCTTCTTTAGCTGCTTTTCCATAAGGTGCAGTGTGAGGGTTTGCAATGGCAATTTTATGAATATTGGCATTTGTTAAAACTGCTAAACCTTTGGTAAAATCTCGCTCGCGGACACTCAAAAGAGCTAAGGCACCTTTGGCATAAATGACGGGTTTTGTGATGGCAATTCCTTGCTTATAAAGGGCATTTGGGTATGCCATATTTGCAGACATAAAGAGTCCATAGGGTGCGCCATTGCTTATTTGTGCGGTTAATTTTCCACTACTTCCTAAGATAACTCTTACATTTATATTTGGGTACTCTTTCATAAATGCTGTTTTTAAACTCTCTATGGCAAAACTTACATTGGCTGCGACTGCGATGGTAATTGTACTTGCATGGAGCGAAGCCAGTAAAAGTGATGCAAGGAGAAATTTCTTCATAAATATTCCTAAAAGAGGTAGTTAAACTCAAGTCGTGAATCGACATAGTTTGAGATGAAAAAAGTATCGTGGATAAACTCTCTATAGCCTAAACGCACACGGTATTGAAAAGCTGGGTGAGAAGGGAGGTTCTGTACGATTCCTGCATAGTAAAACATACTATCTGCAACAGATTTTTGTTCATCGCCATCAATGTAGAGAACAGAAGTTTGGATAAATGGCATTTTGTAAACACCTGAAGCATTAGCTCCTTTGACAAGTTCCAAACGATAAGACTTTGTGTTGGCTTGCCAGTTGTACATTCCCATAGATCGGGTATAGCCAGCAGTTGGAAAACCGCGCCATGGAGTGACTAAATCTGCTTTATCTAAGATGTTTGTATAAGCAAGAGAGAGTTTATAATCTTCAAATCGTGTGACAACACGGGCAGCTATCATTTGTGCATCTAAAGAGTTTGGATTTTTATATGCAGTTGTATTGCCCTTTATAGATGCACCTCCTACGGCTCCTGCACCGTTGTCAAACTGTTGTATATAACGAACTCCAGGAGTGATAGAAAAGTTTTTAAAGTTGAGTTTGTAGTTGAGTTCACCCATGGTTTGCGAAAGAAGTTGTGGGACAGAATAGGCAGCAAAATTGATTTTTAAATTTTGGATGCTTTTGTTTGTAACATCTAAAACAATGAGGGGTGCATCTGTTGGTTTTCCAGCGGCAACAAGGGCAGAGTAGGTTAAGCCTTTGTGCATTGCACTATCATCATTTTGTGTCCACTCTGGGTGGATGTTTGTTGATGAATTGGCATCGCCCACCATTAAAACAGAGTGACTTTTTTCATGGTCACGGAGTTTTTGTTTACTCAGATAGGCAAAGATAATATTTGATTTTGGTATATCTCGCGTTTTAAGGACTACACCATCAAAGGTATTTGGAATCATCTTTGTATCATTTGGTTTTGTGTAAAAGGTATCAACTAGTTGGCGACCAAGAGTAAAGCTTGTTTTTTTATAAGTGTAGTTGAGGTTTGCTTGTCCTAAAACAAAGAGATTATGCGAGCCACCATTAACAAATTTTGCACGACTCAGTGTGTCTTTGGCAGCTTTAAGATGAGAATAATCATTGAGTTTACTCTCTGTAAAAAAAGAGTGAGAAGCATAGCCCCCAAGGTCAAAATCAAAACCAGAAAAACGAGCAGACTTATAGATGAGTGAAATACCAGTGCCTGCTACGAGATTATTTTCATGTCCGCTATCTTCATGGTCATAAGAAAAATAAAAGTTATTGTTTCGTAAACGACCATAAAAGGTTCCA
>WFQD01000368.1 GCA_015487265.1 Sulfurimonas sp.
AAGGGCGTAAAATATCAACACGGGAATACCCAAGTGAATAAAATGAAACAAGAGCGTTTGACCTAATAAGGAAAATTTTTGTAGAGATCATCGAAAATACAAGTGCTAGTGGCAAAAGCATATCCACGGCAAAAAACGATTTATACACAAGATAGATTACTATTAAATTGGCAGATTTTGAAAGCTTATGAGCATTATCCATATAGTCAAATCCAACCACAAACAGCACAAGTGCGATTAGGATTACAAAGAAATATTTAAGATAATGGAGTGAAATATATTTAAATGCTAACATAAGACGCTATTGTATCTGAAATTTTTTAATTGTAAACTTTGAACTAGTATCTTCAAGTCCATTCTGCAGCAGATAAAGCACCGCTTCAACCGTATGTTCTATCCGGTCTTGAAGGTAAGCTTTTTCTTGTGTAGTAAAACCACTGAGCACATAGGATGCCACTTCCCCCTTATGTTCAGGTTTGCCTATCCCCATCCGAATCCGTATATATTCTTTACCTATTTTTGCATCTATTGAGCGAAGCCCATTATGCCCACCATGACCGCCACCACATTTAAAACGAACTGTTCCAAAAGGTAAATCCAAATCATCATGTATAACAACAACATCATCTACCTTATAAAAGCTTTTTACCTGCACAACAGCATCGCCCGAGAGGTTCATAAAAGTGAGTGGTTTTAATAAAAAATGATTGTCAAATTTGAAGAGTTCTGCATTTGCAGAGGTGGAGATTTTATGTGCATTTTGTCTAGCGACAAGTGCATCTATTACCATAAAACCTATATTATGGCGTGTATGAGCATAGTTCGGGCCAGGGTTACCTAGTCCGACTATGAGCATTACAACTACTTAGCTTTAATAATACTAAGAACTGCAACACGAGGCGCATCAGTAAATATTACATTTTCTGTTGCATCGATATCACGGATAAGTTTTGCATCCCCAACATCCATCTCAGTTACATCAATAACAATTGTTTTTGGAAGATCTTCAATCGCAGCTTTTACACGAAGACGTTTTTTATTAATGTTTACAAGACCTTTGTTTTTAAGACCTATCGCTTCACCAACAGCTTCTACTGGTACCATATAGTGTGTTTTTACACCTGCTTGTGCTACCATGAGATCTACATGAAGTAGTTTTCCAGTTACTGGATGAGACTCATATGATTGAACAACAACATTCATCTCTTTACCCCCAACTTTTACTGGGAATGCTAAAGTATCTTTGTTGCGAACAGTACGGATATATTCATTCTCTTTAAATGCGGCATTGATATTTTCAAGCCCTTTTCCGTAAATATTTGCAATTAGATAACCATCACGGCGAAGTGCTTTTGTAGCCTTCTTACCAATACTCTCTCTAACTATACCTTCTAACATATGAAGTCCTTGTTTTAAAAATAGGCAAAATTATACTCAAATTTGCTTTAAAGATTACTTTAAGTCAAAGATATCATCATCAGACATAATGGTGACATTCTCATCCTCTTTCGATTTCTCACGTGGTGCAGAGGTGATTTTTCCACTTGTAAGTCCAGATATTTTTAGCTCCAAGTCTGCTGCACTTGTTGCATTTTCCATCGCTTGCTCTTTTGAGATAACACCCTCTTGATAAAGTCTGAGTATATCTTGATCAAAACTTTGTGATTTATAATGCTCCATCCCATTTTCTATCGCATCACGAATCTCATAATCTCGATTTTCCATAATCAACTTTTCAATAAGTGGCGTTCGCACCAAAACCTCCATCGCTGCACGACGTTTTCCATCAACAGTAGGGATAAGACGTTGTGAGATAACACCTTGAAGTACTCCTGCAAGTGAAAGTCTCACACGATTTTGTTCCTCTGTTGGAAACTGTGCAATGATACGGTTTATGGTCTCTTTTGCATCAATAGTATGCAATGTTGAAAAAACTAAGTGACCGGTATCAGCAGCATGAAGTGCAAGGTTGATTGTTTCACGATCCCTCATCTCCCCAACTAAAATAATATCGGGATCTTCACGTAGTGCTGCACGCAATGCATTGGAAAATGAGATTGTATCTTGACCAACTGAACGCTGGTTAATTATACATCCTCTATCTTTATGGACAAATTCAATCGGATCTTCAATAGTAATAACATGCTTTTTTTTCGTTAGATTAATTTGATTAACCATTGTTGCAAGTGTCGTTGACTTCCCTGAACCTGTCACCCCTGTTACCAAAACTAAACCACGCTCTTTTTGTGTAAAAGTCCGTAACACTTCAGGAAGATACAACTCTTCAAATGTTGGAATTTTAATAGGAATCACACGAAAAACTGCAGAGACTCCATCCATTTGAAAAAAAACATTCACACGGAAACGGTTACGTTCATCAAAAGGATAGACTAAATCTATCTCCTTATGTTCAACAAACTCAGCATATCGTCCTTTAAGAAGCTCTTTCGCAAATGTAAGAGCATCCTCTTTTGCAAAAATACCACCTCCAAATTGGACTATATTTCCTTGAATACGAGCACGCACAACAGAGTTTGCTTTAATATGGAGGTCACTTCCTCCAACTTCAATCATTTTTTTAAGATAGCCTCTAACCTTTTTAAGTTGCTCGAAAGTAAGTTTGCTTACATCTACTTCATTCATAAAGACTCCAATATTTCAGAAAATGCATCTTTAAATGCATCTAGTCCATCTGCAATTTGTTTCTCTAAAACTGCATCAAAATCTATGCCAGCTTGGAAAACTTTTCTAAAATGTTTTTGCATAACCTCTTCATCGATTGGCAATGACTGTTTTTTAGAGCCATCTGTAACATACGCCTTTATCGTATCTATCGGTGCCGTATTAACACTGTTGTACGCTAAAAGTTTTTCTATATAATAGTGCTGTGGCAACGAGTCATCTTTCACACCTGTGCTTGCGAAGAGTGTACGACACCCTTTTACTTGCATCTTCTCAATCTCTGCATAAATTGCAGCACTGTTATAGATGCCGCTAAGTGCAACATCTACTCCTGCTTTAGCAAGCTTAGCATCAAGAGCTCTATCTACACGCGATACAAAGACACTTATCACCGTATCTACATTTTCTCCAAATTTTACTCCACCGCGTGCAAAAGCCTCAGCACACGCAATAGCTTGTGATTTTTTAAAGATTAGTGTTGCATTTACAGGAATACCCTCGCTTGTTAGTGCTTCCATTGCTGTATACCCTGCTTCTGTCGCAGGCACTTTTATCATCACATTTTTTCTATCAATGGTTTTAAAAAGCCGCTTGCCCTCTGCAATAGTTCCTTTTGCATCATCACACAGATAAGGATCCACCTCTATACTCACATACCCATCATCATTTTGCTCATACAGAGGATAAAGAATATCTGCAGCTTTTTGAATATCATAAATAGCAAGGGCTTCATACTTCTCTTTTGAACTTAAATCTTGAAGTTGTGAGAGTTGCTCTTTGTACGCACTTGAAGTGAGAATAGCATTTTTAAATATGGCAGGATTTGAAGTTGCTCCGTTAATTGTTTTTGCTTCGATGAGTTCTTTAAACTCCTTATCAAGGTAATCTCTTTCAATAAAATCAGCCCACAAAGAAAACTTCAAATCTTCTATATACATATTTTAATCCTAAAAATTATTTTTTCTATTATAACCAACTAAATATAAAATAAAAAGCTCCAAAAGTGTTAAAAGGGCATAAATAGAAAAATCTACCTGAAAAT
>WFQD01000369.1 GCA_015487265.1 Sulfurimonas sp.
CCTTATTATTTATCTATTGGAGATATTTACTGCCGTCCTTCAAGATCTGAAGGGCAGGGTATATCTTTTCTGGAAGCTATGTGTGTGGGATTGCCTGTAGTTACTACTCCTGTAGGCGGGATTGTAGATTTTGTTAGAGATAAAGAGACAGGTATTTTTGTTCAGGTAGACAATCCTAAAGATTTAGCTGAAAAGCTGTATCTAGTTTTGACTGATGATAAACTGAGAGATGAAATCATAAATTCTGCTAAAAAAATGGTTATTGAAAATTACAATTGGGACAGAATAGTATCTAAGATGAAAAGGGTGTTGGATGGTTGATAGTTTAAAAGGGTAGTTCATTGATGCCATTGATTTATGTATATATTTGTGATATTCTTTTGATGAACTATGTTATTCAGGCGCGTATAGCTCAGTTGGTTACCCCGTCAGTCGACAGGGTTTAAAAACATAAAAAGCAATTAGCAATTATATTAAAGTTTTGTATTGATATTATATTAAGCGCGTGTAGCTCAGTTGGTTAGAGCGCTTGTGTCACATACAAGAGGTCCCTGGTTCGAGTCCAGGCACGCGCACAAGAATCGGAAAAGGATATCAGAAAACTCAGAATAATACCTTTTCAATTTAAAAGCAACTTAAAGAGAGTTTGAAATGATTTTGGTGCGGGAGTATTAAGACCACATTTAAGATTATGTATCTAATTGCACGAAGTTATGGTTGTTCTAAATTGTGTATTCATAAAGTATTATGGTTACACAAACGTTCTATTAAAAAAGGTCAGTTTTTAAATAAATTTTTCCGAGATGAGTTTAAAACCCTTATACGACATATTACTCGAGCGGCTGCTAAAAATAAGTTTGATAACGTTTAATATTTTTTTATAATTTATGGAGAGAACAATTTGTCTTTTTGGAGATAGTATAACGTGGGGCGCTTGGGATCCTAAAAGAGGGGGTTGGGGTGCCCGATTAAGAAGTTATTTTGAAACAAATAATATTGAAGTAGAAGTATACAATTGTGGTGTTTCAGGGGACAATACTGATGATTTACTTCAAAGATTTAAAGTTGAAGCAACGGCACGCGAACCAAATGTTATTATTTTTGCCATTGGCATAAATGATTCTCAATATGTAAATTCTAAAGATAATCCTCGCGTGCCGATTGAGATGTTTCAAAATAACCTGCAAGAATTAGTAAATCAAGCAAAAGATTTTACAAACAAGATAATTTTTATAGGATTGACAAAAGTTGATGAGTCAAAAACTATGCCAATTCCTTGGGATAAAATAAAATTCTATGATATGGACAATGTTTCAAAATACAATTCTGTCATAAAGAACTTTTGTCAAAAAAATAAGCTTTTGTTTATTGATATGCTTGATTTACTCCAAAATGAAGATTTAGAAGATGGATTGCACCCCAACCCTAACGGACACAAAAAAATGTTTGAAAAAATAAAGAAATTCCTAATAGATAATAATATAGTCTAAAGCCGCCGCCCAACGTCATGCACCTTCACTCCCTTCAGTTGCTCGGGGACGTTGTACTTTCGTTCCACTACTTCCGCTCATCTCGTATAACAAGGATTATGAGATTCGCTTTGTTGTATTCACTCACCCAAATTTTACCTACAGCAAAACTGTTCATGATCTGATATGTGATATTTAATCCCAAAGAATTCCCCAACTTGCTGCGAGGTAGTTCATTTTAGAAATACAAAGAAAATAAGTATTTTTTTCTTGATGTTTGTAGTTTACTTAACTGAATGCCAGATTTTGATTATAATAAAAATGCAGAGTTTTAATAAAAAATTTTCAGTGTTTTATCAACAGCGAGTTATGACTGTACTTGTTGAAAGGTGTATTATTAGGTATTTATTTCTAGTTCTGGGAAGATTAAACAATGTAGAAGTTAGTCATTAATTAATATTAATAGAATGTCTGAGGTGCTTTCTTTATTTATATTTTTATTGGTTGGTGTATTTGCTGGTTTCCTTGATTCTGTGGTTGGAGCAGGAGGTTTATTTTCAGTCCCGTTGTTAATATTTCTTGGTTTACCTCCACAAGTGGCTATTGCAACTGATCGTTTTGGAACAATTGGTCAAACCATGGCAGCATTGTTTAAATTTCAGAAATATAAAAAAATACTGTGGAACCATGTTCCTCTTCTCACACTTATTGCTTTTGCCGGTTCTTTGATTGGTGCTAATATATTATTAAATGTGGAACAGAAAATCCTTCAACAGATAGTTGGTGTTCTACTTTTTATATTATTGCCATTTATATTTACAAAACAAGATCTTGGGGTTAAGCATATTAAAAAAAACAAAATTAAAATCATAGTTGGTAT
>WFQD01000370.1 GCA_015487265.1 Sulfurimonas sp.
TATTTTGCAGGTTTTCATATCTTTCATCGTCCATTTTTTCATCTAATTTTTTCAATAAGCCATATGGAATCGCCATACATTTCTCTTCTTGCAGTAATTTTTCCACCATAAAATTCATTATCAGCCTTGTAAACATCTTTTTCGCAATGCTCACAAAACCTTTTGTCTTGAGAATTAAAATTTATTTCTAAATCTTCCCACTGCATCGGGCATATAGTAGGACTCACTTCGCAATCAATAAAATGGGTGAATCACTCACAGGGGCGATTTTCAAATCTTCACACGAACTTATCCCCCTAAAATTCGCCTTCTATTTTTACGACTCATTTTTTTCTGTTCTTGTTATTTTGCACTGTCCGAGCTCTTCTTGCGTATACAGTGTATTCAACAGTTCTTTTACTTTATTATTCATGTCAGGTCTCCTCCTATATTTTTGAACAAAAACCCTTTTAAACAAACTCCTCTATCAAATCCGACTCATTGTATTTGATCATATCTGTTTTGAAATAGGTTATGGCTTTGGTTGTTATTCCCATGTGTTCAACCTCTAGCTCTTTGCGGTTGTAGAGTTCCGGGTAGCCCTCGAGAATATCCAACATATGCAAAGTTTCTCTATCTATTTTATAGAGCTCTCCTTTGATCCGGTATCCCGCTCCCTCTCTATCCAACAGATAGGGAAAAGGCTCTTTGTGCACCACCATGGGATAGCGGCGCTTAGTGATCACATCCGCAATATATGCCGCATCTTCCAACCACCGGTGGTTGTAGTGCCCTCTTTTGAGTGTTCCGTAAACGAATAGATAGAGTTTTCTCTGCATAAAATACCTATTTTTCAGTAGTTTTTCTTCAATTTTTCAAATTCATTTTTTTATCGTTCACTTGCAAAAATAAGCTCTGCGTTATGACTTATTTAAGAAGCTTGAAATTTTTTGTACTCTTCAAATTTTTGATTTTTGATTTCTTCAACATGATGGATAAAATCAAGAGTTTTATCCATATCGATTATACCATCCGCATTTGTAACTCTAAATTCATTCTCCACAATGCCAATAGTGACACTTTTACCCGTTCTAACAACTCTTGGTTTGTTTATGATTATGCCATCTTTGTTGTATTGTATCAATTTTTTCCATTTATTGACAATCGATTTCTCTATCTTTTTGCCTGTTTTTGTATGAAGCTTGACGGTTATCTTCCTCATACAATGATCGATCTGGAGATAAATATGAAACTCGTTATTATGCTTCCAATTCCACCAAAAGCCCAAAAAACCGCCATTTGGATTTGAGACATAATCCCAGTTTCCATCTCCTAATCTTTTTTGAAGTTTTATAAAAAAACCTTTCCATGAATTGTAGTGCCATTTATCAATAGGTAGTGTTTGATAACTTTTTATCGACTTATCGATCATTTGCAAATGTTTCGTATATTCGATAATGATGTCGTTCTCTCCGTTGTAAGTTTCTAAAACCTTAAGAATATCGTCTCTTAAATACAATGCATAACCTTTTTCGCAAATATCATCATAGTTGCTCTGATCACCTGTCTTAAAATAGATCGGTATTATATTTGCATCGCTAAATTCCTCTTGAACTTCACTAACATATCTTCTAAGTTGATCGGAATGATTTTTTGTGTTTGTCTTGTCTTCGATGACTATTACAAACTTGTCGTTGACAATACACAAAATATCTATATGTTTGTACTGCTTTTTTATTTCTATTTTTTTATATTTTTCTGGCTTATGAATATCTTTGAATTTTTCAAATAACGAATCTAAAAAATTGGTTGCCAAAATATGTAATTGAACATCGTTTTCTTTATGTTCCTCTTTTGCCCATTCTAAAAGATAGCAAATTATTGCGTCTTGGCTTAGTTCACTAGTAGCATACTTAAACAAATTTGGTACATTCATTGAACTTCTCTCCTTTTTTATTTATCAAAGTATATAATGTGTATATGACAGCTTTATGTCTGGTTTTTTAATTGACAAAAATTTTTGTTTTTATTACTCCCCTAACAAATAATCTGAATAATCAAGCAGCTGCGTAAGCGATACTTGGA
>WFQD01000371.1 GCA_015487265.1 Sulfurimonas sp.
ATGTAATATTTGGAATACTCTTAAATTTTGTTTTTTCAATTTTATTTGGTATTTATTTGACAAACAATATAGGTATGCAAGAGATGATGGAGTCTAAGGGCGATAAAGAACAGCCCCTTATTGTTGGATTAAGCCTTTTTATTCCTTTTGCAAAAATGATTATTACACTTTATAGAGTGGCTATACTTCAACTCTATTTTTTAAACAGAGGGCTTTCTCATAAAGAATTTTGGGTCTATATGACACATGAAGAAGAGAAACACTAAGTATGCCTGATATAAAACTGAAATTCATTCTGAGTGTTTTAGCTGGAATTGTATTTTCGTTTCTATTTATTTTACTTGCGTTTGCTTTGCCTCTTGAAGAGAAAAAGCAACAGATTATTAAAAAACCAAAAGGAAAACTAGAACAGATTTCCCATGCTGTGAAGACTAGGTGACTTTGTTTATAAGTTGTAAGGCTTCATAAGCACGGTGTGGGCTTATCTTGAGTGCACACGATTCAAGCACCTTTAAAAGTGCATCTATACTCTCTAAGTCAGTTTCAATCATTAACTGGTTTAAGAGTGTCACACAATCTTTTATACGTAAATTTCTTGCAACACCTAAGTTCTTATGAATGATGTCTCTAAAGGGAGTAAAGTCAAGTTCTTTTGTGTAAAGTTGTTCATCATGAAGAAAATGGAGTTGTTTATGGAGTATGACATTAGATTGAATGAGCTGCACTGCAAAATCTTCTAAAAGTTCCTGCACAAGCTCACTCTCAATACCTAAGGCTTCAATTGCTTCTGTTTCGTTATAGGAGTAGGGCTCGTCAAAAAAAGAGTCATAGAGAGTATATGCATTCTCAACATAGATTCTCATTCTATGATTTTTTTCTTTGCGATGTTCTAGTAATGTTTTTAAACTCATGCTTGTAAGATAGCACTTTTTATGTATGAAAGTGCTATCTTGTGTGTTTTTCTAAGAAAAAGAGTGTTCGTGTTACAAAAAGACACAGACTTAGAAATTATACTGCTTTTGTGATAATTCTATTGAGTCTTGCAATAAAGTCAGCAGTGTCAGGAAGCTCTTGTCCTTCAAAAAGTTTTGCTTGATCTAAAAGTACATGTGCAGCATCTGCAATGAGATTTTGATCCGCTGAATCTTTGAGTTTCATGAGTAACTCATGTTTTGGATTGATGAGAAGAATTGGAGCTGGTTCTGGTGCACCTGTGTCTTGTCCCATCTGTTTCATCATTTGTGCCATTTGGTATGCTGGGTCTTCTTTGTCAATTTTTAGTGCGACTGGAGAATCTGTAAGCTCAGAAGTTGTTTCTACTGCTTTGACACTTTCACCGAGTGTCTCTTTAAACTCTTTTGCAAGACCTTCGTATGTTTTAGCAATTTCTTCTTCTGCTTTTTTCTCTTCTTCAGTCTCTTCAAATTTTGCATCTGAAACGTGTACAAGTTTATACTCTTTATAGTCTGTTACCATTGGGAAGATGATAGTATCGACCTCTTCATTTAAAACAAGTACATCGATGTTACGTGCCTTAAATTTCTCAAGTGTAGGAGAGTTCTTCAGTAGTGAAAGTGATGATTTCGCTGTGATATAGTAAATCTCTTTTTTCTCTTCATCTACATTTTTAATATACTCTTCAATCGTTGTTACTTCATCAGAGTGTAAATGGTGGAATTGTAAAAGTTCCAAGATTTTTTCGCGGTTTGCGAAGTCATTATAGAGTCCTTCTTTAAGAACATTGCCAAACTCTTTATAGAATGTTGCATACTTTTCTTTATCTTTTTTCGCCATTTTTCCAAGTTCAGAAAGTACCTTTTTCACAGAAGCATTTTTAATTTTTGCCATCACTGCGTTTGATTGTAAAATCTCACGGGATACATTGAGTGGTAAATCTTTTGAGTCAATGACACCACGTAAGAAACGCAGGTATGGAGGCATTAACTCTTTTTCATCATCGGTAATAAAGACACGGTTGATGTAGAGTTTAATACCTGTTTGGTAATCGACTCTATAAATATCCATTGGTGCTTTAGAAGGGATATAAAAAAGAGTTGTGTACTCAACAGCACCCTCTGCTTTGTTGTGCATCCATGTAAGTGGTTCTTCGCTTGAGTGTGCGATAGAGCTGTAAAAATCTTTGTACTCTTCTTCTGTTATCTCTTTTTTAGGCATTGTCCAGAGTGCATTTGCTTTGTTAATTTGGACATTTTCTATTTCAGTTTTTGCAGGCTCAATTTCTTCTTTGCCCTCATCATCCATTACAGCTGGAATGTGTTTCTCTTTGTCCATAAAAATAGGGAAAGGGATGTGGTTTGAGTATTTTTTGACGATAGATTCAATTCTATACTCTTCTAAAAATTCTGTTTCATCATCATTCAAATGCATGACAATAGTTGTTCCATGGCCATCTTGTGTAGTTGGCTCTATGTCAAATTCACCATCACCTGCACTTGTCCATAAATAGGCTTGATCTTCACCTGCTTTTTTTGTTGTCACTTCTACTTTATGTGCTACCATAAAACAAGCGTAAAAACCAACACCAAATTGACCAATCAGGTTAGAATCCTCTTTTTGATCACCTGTAAGATTTTCTAAGAATGCTTTTGTTCCAGATTTTGCGATAGTCCCAAGATTGTTCATTAAATCTTCTTCATTCATTCCAATACCAGAATCTTTAATAGTTAAAGTTTTTGCTTCTTTATTGGCAACAATGTCGATTCTTGGATTAAACGCAATATCTTTGTATTTATCATCTGTTAAGACTAACATATTTAACTTATCCAATGCATCCGAAGCATTTGATACGAGCTCACGTATAAAAATTTCTTTGTTTGAGTATAATGAGTGAATCATCAACTGTAACATTTGATTTGCTTCTGTTTGAAACTGATGTTTTGCCATCTATAAAATCC
>WFQD01000372.1 GCA_015487265.1 Sulfurimonas sp.
GAACAGACACCACAAGGCAAAACCCAAAAAATTTCCAATGCAACGATTTATAAAAGTGACTACTATCTATTTTCTGCTTTTCATAGCTATTTTTGGAATGATTGACTATTATGCTTTAATGGCATTTAACTTTTCATGGTTTTTAGTTCTTTCAATAATCATAGCACTCCCAGCGGGATATTATCATGTGAAAAATACAAAACATGATCATACTGATGATGTTGCCGATGAATTGTTGTAAGGTATGACAACATGGCACAACAAAAAGCATTTGGTGTATGGAGTGCCGTTTTTTTAGGTATAGGTTCTATGGTTGGAGCAGGTATTTTTATCGTCATTGGCCAAGCCGGATCGATGGCTGGGAATATAGTCTGGCTTTCATTTATCTTTGGTGGGGTCATTGCCCTTCTTAGCGGTTACTCCTTGGCAAAACTTGCTGTAAGGTATCAATCACGAGGTGGCATTGTCGAGTATCTTGTTCAAGGATTTGGAGAAAACAATTTTTCAGGTTCTATGAGTGTAATGTTCTACCTTTCTCAGCTTATTGCGGTTGCCGCTGTTGCCAAATCATTTGGAACATATGCAGCAACGTTTATGGCACATGGCGATGATATATGGATCAATGTTTTTGCTGTAGGTATCGTTGTATTGTTTACTCTTATCAATCTTGTAGGTGCCACAATTGTCGCCAAATCAGAAAACTTCATTGTATTTGTTAAACTGACTATACTCATTATATTTGCTATTGCGGCTCTTTTTACTATACAACCTAAACTTTTAAGTGTAGCAGATATGCCTCCTATAAGTGGTATGTTTTTTGCCATTGGGATTACCTTTTTTGCTTATCAAGGATTTAGCGTAATAACAAATACCGTTGAAGATATGAAAGATCCCAAAACAACTATGATGCGTTCGATGTTTATCGCTATATTGTTTGTCGCTGCCTTGTATGTACTCACAAGTGTCTCTGTACTTGGTAATCTACCATTAGATGAAATCATAAAAACAAAAGACTATGCATTAGCAGCAGCTGCCAAGCCTGTTTTTGGAGAGTGGGGTTTCAAAATTATGGCAGTAACTGCACTACTTGCAACTGCTTCAGCTATAAATGCAACACTGTACGCAGTAGCAGATATTGGCTATACTATGGCCAAAGAGGGTAATTTACCAAAAGAATACGAATACAATGTTTATAAATCTTTTGAAGGACTTATCATTAGTACCGTACTTATTACTCCAATGATACTTTTTTTCAATCTTTCAGAGATTACAACAGTAGCTGCCATTGTAATGCTGATAGTTCAGGGAACAACACATGTAGCACACCTAAACCTTATAAAAGAGACAGGAGCGAAGTTATATATTGTCGTTTTAGCAGTTTTTTCTATGTTTGGTGTTGCGGGAATAACTCTTTACTCAACATACAAAACGATGCCTCAAATCGCATACTATTTGATAGTGGCTTTTGCTTTGGCATATACACTGGAATTTTTATTACGATATTTTAATTCTAGAATTGTAAGCAAGCAGATAAAATAAGGTGAGCAATGGAATCTACTATAAAAATAGTAGACTCTCTTTTTTTAACTTAAAATCTCTTCAATTGTGATGTAATCACCAACACGGCCTGTCATCTGTTCTACATCAGTGTTTACCGGTAGTGTTTTTTTACCCGGTCTCCATCCTGCAGGACAAACTTCACCTGTTTTTGTTGCATGTTGCCACGCTTCTACTTGTCGTAAGAACTCATTTACATTTCTACCCACTGATGGTGCTTGTACCTCTTGTGCTACTACAATACCTTCTGGATTGATGAGAAATCTACCACGAAGTGCAATACCTTCATCTTCAAGAAGTACACCAAAAGCACGACTTACCTCTTTTGTACCATCAGCACCCATAGTAAGTTTTAAATCTTTTAAAAGTGGCTCAGTCTCTACAAATCTTTTGTGAGAAAATTTAGTGTCCGTAGATACTGCTAAAATATCAACACCCATCGCTTGAAACTCATCATATTTTGCATTCATCGCTGCAATTTCTGTAGGACATACAAAAGTAAAGTCAGCAGGATAGAAACAGACAACATGCCATTTCCCTTTATAATCATCGCTGCTAACAGTTGTATAGTGACCACTTTTAGCGTCATACGCCTCCATTGAAAACTCTGGTGCTTTTTGCATTACTAATGTTAAACTCATTTTATTCTCCTCTTTTATAGTTGATATTTCAGTCTCATTATCTGAGACAACTTCTTTTTTTGCTTGAACTGGAGTGTCACATGCCATTGCAACTCCTTATATTTTTGATATGTTAAAATTATAAAACAATATAAACAATATTTAGTAAACGATAAAAATTATCTTTTATATTTTTCTTTTAAAAAGTCTGCGTAAGCAGCTGCGTTTAAAAAAGACCATCGGAACTCTCTTCGCGTAGGCTGTGTATTCATTTCCAAATTTCTTTTTGACTTCTATCTCTTCAAAAACCATCACCATAAAAACGATGAAGAGCATCTCTAACGGAGCGATAATGGTAATGAAAGTTGGCATGCCCAAAAGGAGTGCCCAACCAAGTGGTAAAAGGGTAAGACCAAAGAGCATAGGGTGGCGCATACATTTGTAGATGCCTGTGATGACGAGTTTGTTTGTCTCTAAACGCGGCATATTTTCACCTCTTCCTTTGGCAAGTTCCTTACCGCCATTGGCTGCTGCACGAAATGCTAAACTCAGTATGAAAAGGCCAATGAGTGCAGAGAGGAGATGAAAGAGTGGTGCGTGAAAAAGGAGGTCATTTTTGTCAATGCTATAAGAATATAAAGCACCGCCTATGAGCATAATCAGCCATAAGACAATGCGGATAAC
>WFQD01000373.1 GCA_015487265.1 Sulfurimonas sp.
TAAGAGACAGGTATAACATTATCTACTTTATGGTGAAATACTTCACGGATGGTAAAATCGTAGGGCTCATACAAGGAGATAAAATAGCTCTGTGCTAAAAGTCCCATCTCATAAAACTCGATAATGCCAATAGGTTCCGGAGTGTTTACTCCTAACTCTCGTAACTTCATGGCATTAACAAATGATTTTTTTGCTTTACCCTCACGAAAAAAAGTGTAAGCAATACGGTTGATAATATGTGGGACTTTAAACGCTTTTACAACACATTGAAAACCGTTTAACTCAATAATCTTGAGCTCATTTCTCGCTTTGTGTATGGAGTTGTCTGCAGTATTGAAAATCTCTTTAATGTTGATGAGAGTATCTTCAAATTGAGAGTATTTTGGATTGAGTTGGAGGTTATATGACACGCTATCCCTAAGTAATGTAATTATGGTATTATACCATTTTAATTGCAAAAGGGTGTAGATGTGCGTGTAGCAGTTGTTGTTAGAAGTTTAAAAATCGGAGGAATGGAGCGTGTTGCTGTTAATCTTGCAGAAGCATTTGCCGATGAGGGGCATGAGGCACATCTAATCTACTTTAAACCAAAAGGCAAAAAACTTACACCCAATGAACAGGTTAAACTCCATCTTTTTGATCTTGCTAAAACTGCAAAAATGACCTTGGTTGGGGCAGTGCTGTTGATGCTTGCAAAACTTTTGAACATTTTCTTCAGAGGATCATTTTTTTTCATAAGTGGTTTTGTATATAGTTTGGTTTTTAGATACAAATTGGCTAGGCTTGAAAAGGATTATGGAAGATTTGACCTTATAATTATGCGTGGACACGGTACGTTTGAAGCAGTGTGGAATATACGAGACAATCGAGTCGTTCAGATGGTTGAGAGTGTGTTTATCCGAGATAAGAACTGGATTGATAAATTGTATATAAAATCTGTTTATAGTGCCAAAAATCTTGCAGGGGTCTCCACAGAAGTCGTCCAAAAGATACAAGAGGTATCTCAGAAATTTGGTGTGAAGTATAAGAGTTTACATAAAATCTATAATCCAATAGATAGAAAATCAATAGAAGAAAAATCTTTAGCATATGCGCCTGAAATGAATGAAGAGTATATAGTGAGTGTTGGCAGGGTGACACCTAACAAAAATATCTCCTTTTTACTTGAGAGTTATCATCTGGCAAGAACGCAGTATGCTTTTGATAAAGCATTAGTGATTGTTGGAGATGGACACGATATGAGCACCATTAAAGCGAAAATAGAGGAACTGGGTTTGGAAAAAGATGTGTTTCTTTTAGGACTTTTGGAAAATCCATATCCATGGATAAAAAAAGCAAAACTTTTAACTTCAACATCTTTTGCTGAGGGGTTTGGCATGGTGATATTAGAAGCATTGGTTTTGCAAACACCTGTGCTGAGCACACAGTCCAGAGGGGGTGTGAAAGATATTATGGTGGATGAGTTGCGTAATAATATGGTTGTTTTTGATGCAGAGCTATTTGCTCAAAAAATGGTTATGTTGGCAAATGATGCTCATAGGGCTTTTAATTTTGATAAATATGTCACCCCTTTTGAAGCAAAAAATATTACTCAAAAGTATCTTTCTTTATATCTTTAATCACAAAGAAGAGCTCATTTTCTCTCACCGCCCGTCTAAAATAGCTTTTGTCTTTAGAAAAAATCTTTCGTCTTATAAGTTTAACTACAAGGGCATAACTCTCTTGTACACTCAAAAATACAAATGGATTCCTTAGGTCATGATGGGCTTCGAGTGCAAAAAATTTATCACTTTGCAGTGTTTTGTTGAGTGGAAATGAGCATATACTTTGCAATGTAAAAAGTGATTTTGATGGTGGAAGGTCAATTGCGGAATGGATAGATCCTAAAGGATACGATTCACCCATAATATGATGATTTGTATAGAGATAAAGTTGTGGTTTGCAATTGTGTGTCTCTAAAACATCGAGTAAAAAAAGTGTTGTATATTTATGATCGCTATGGCTGTCTATTTGGGGGTGTGGAGTGATGATAATATCTGGCTGTAATGAAGTGATGATAGTATCTAAATCTTTTACAAGACTTTCATATGTTGCGGTTATATTTGATTGTAGATTATAATCTGTATGGGTAACATTTCTAAAAGAGTTTATATCTAGCTCAGGAATGACTTTTGAAGTGGCTTTCACCCCTTTGTTTTTATACATAAACTCTAAAGAGCTTCCAAAATAGCCAAGATGTAAGATGTTTTTAGAGTTGAGACCTCCAAGCAAAGGGATTGAGAGGCTGTCATGTAAGCGTAACTTGATTTTTGTAAGCGTAGCTTCTTTTTTGTTATTGCTTCCTTGGCAGTAGTTACAGTTGCCATCCTCTCCAAGTGTTATGGTCACAGCGGTGCTGTTTGGATGGGAAGCATAATACCCAAATGCTGCAATCTCTGCATCATCTGCATGAGGTGCAAGGATGAGAATTTTTTTAGAGGTATCAACCCCGTTTTTATACCCATAAAGTTTACATTGCTTAGAGTTGAGTGTTACAGCGTGCAATGAAAAATTTAGAGATGTTCTTGATATGTGTGAAAGATTAATATAGCGAATGCCGCGTGCGCCATACTCAAAATAGTGTTTTGAATCTTCAATTTTTATGTAAGGCTTGAAGAGGTAAGAGAGAAAATTACTGCCGAGCTCAATTTTAAGAAAAAGCGTGTCATATACTGCATCAATATCACTTAAATCTATTGTATTATTTGTCAAATCGAGTGTAGTGAGATAATTTTCCTCTATATTATAAATATAATCTTGCTTTTGGTCGTACTTGTACTTTTTTAATCGTTTGAGTACCAATGCAAAATAAAGAAATACAAGTATAAAAAATAGATAAAATAGCATAAAATCTCCTTACAAAATTGTATCGAAAGTTTACTGTGGTAAAATAAGAGTATGAAAATAACTGCTAATA
>WFQD01000374.1 GCA_015487265.1 Sulfurimonas sp.
ACTTAAATTTAAATTTTCAAACTTTCTTCCAGTAAACACAATCCCTTCTTGTAATCTCAAGCTATTCCAAGTTGCATTACCATTATTAGTCTTTCCTAACAATGATATTTTACTAAGTGCTTGAGAAGCATTTAAGGGTACTTTAGCATTAGGTTGTCCGTTAGATTGTCCGTTAACAGTTGGCATGACATCTCCTTTTTAGTAATATTTATACCTCTTATCAGTCGGCAGACTGATGGTATTGTTTTGGCAAGCTATGCAATATGGACCTAATGTCATATTGTACATTTTGGCTAAATTTTGCGCTTTTTGCCAAACTTCAAACATTGTCTCCGCACTTGGAGCTGAATAATATTGCAACGGTGTATTTGGCACCGGTCTAAAAGGGGAGAGTATCGGCATCACTCCTAACTTCAGCAACATTTCCACTCCTTTTAGTGTCGATTCTATCGGCTCGAGACCCACTATCAAAATGCTACGGACATTACCGGTTTTGCCCCATAATGTCGTTGCAAATTTCATAGCGTTTATATAGTCATCTAAAGTTTTATTCGATTTTTCCGGCATAATTTTTTTAGCTAAGTTTCTATCGTAAATCTCTATATTAAACGCAATCTCATCAAGTCCGGCATCATATAACTTTTTTATAAGCTCATTTTCTACCGGTTCTATCATTTGATAAATGCTCATATCCGTATGTCGTCTAAGTAGTTTCAAAACATCGATGAAGTATTCAAATCGATCGTTAAACGGAGTTCCGCCACTTATTAAAATATGCTTCATTTCATCATGGCGTAAACATTCCCGTAGTAGCTCTTCTATATCGGATAGTTTGTTGATCTTCATTTTGTCGAAATTCCCTATTTCGCAAAATTGGCAACTATTTTTGCCGTTATATTTACAACCGATAAATGGACTAATGCCGAGCCTATCGGTAAAAAGCTGTCCAACATCTTCAAATTTCACCCCATTTTTTGTTGTTTTGTTCGTAAAAGAGGGCAGTGGTAAAATTCGGATATCTGTTATATACTTATCTTCGCAGCTTATAAAGAAGGTATCGTTTGTTTCGTCGTATTCTATTTTATAGGGGCTGATATAAGAAAACGGCTCTTTTATGGGGACATTTATATGAATATTTTTAAACATTATTATCTCTATACCGCCTGCGATTCCGTCACGAATTGTTAAGAATTTTCTATTTTTATAAAGCTGTCGCTTTGCTTCATTTTTCAACTGCGCGCCATAAGCTAAAAGCTCAAACTTTAGCAGTGCGATTTTTTCTATCTCGTTTTCTTTGATGTTTATAAAACGATCGCTTTTTGATTTGATCAATCTTTTGATAAAATTCACTATCTCGATAGAGCCGTCAAATGTTTTATAAACGATGGGCATATCAAGTACGATGTAGGCAAAATTGGAGTTTTTTTGTAGTGTATAATGTTTTTTTATGCCGTTATTAACAACCTCTATGTTCAATCTCGTATCATTAAATTTGCTTTTTCTCGTATCCGGTGTTGTAACCTCTAACTTAAATTCATTATAAAAATCTTCATTGATACTATCAAAATCATAAAGAATTGAAAAAAAGCTTTTTCTTACAGGTAGATTATAATCGATCTCAAGCTCTACTTTTTTGTTGCTCATAACTTGGTATTGTAGATAGTGTATCGATGGCAAGTTATTTTCTATAAGTGCTTGATTAAGCAGAAATGTTGAAGCTTGAAACCGTGGGTTTATCTCTACAAAATACACTTCTTTTCCATCTACCAAAAAGTCAATGCCAAAAACACCTTTATACCCAAGTATTTTTAGTTTGGATGCGATAGATTTGCCATTGGCATAGATGGCTTTTTTTGCATCATCATCCAATAAAATATCGACACTATAAAAGTCGGCACCACCATACAAAAGCTTGTTTTCTTTGTGTTCGACAATCTGTATAGACGGCGGAAAGATGATCGTATCGTCATTTGATATAAACGCGTGTACATTTACCGATATAGCGTTTTCGATATATTCAGACACTAAGCACTCGTAATCTTCTATTTGTTCCAACAAATACTCATCTTCTTTTGAACCGATAAAATAGGTAGAATTCCCACCGGAGCCTCTTATCTGCTGTACTATAAAAGTTTTTGTATTGTATCTTTTTTGCAGATTTTCGTATGTTATCTCTGTTAGTGAAAACAAGCTCCGATCTTATAGGAGAAACTTCAGGATATAAGATATTTCTCATCTTAAATTTATCAGATAACAAGTGTAGCAAGTTATTATCGTTTCCAAGTATCCTTTTTTGAATCTCTTCATCGACTTCCAAGTAAATGCTACAATAAAACATAAAGCACGCATCTTTGTTTTTAGTTAATATTTGTCTAAGAGTTTTTTCCAAGAACTTTTTGATCAAGTTATTGTTGGAAAGATTGTTATGATTTATCCTAATGTTTTCGCTCTCTTCCAAACTATAAACGGGGAGCTTGGCATTACTGCTCTCTCCAAAAAACACTACTGCACCGCTAAAGAGCTCTTCAACACTCTTAATATCGGACAATCTAGGACCAATCCAGTATAAATTTTTAATCTTCATAATTTCCTATTATCAGTTATTTAACTGACCTTACGCACCAAGGAACTAAAATTGCTTATGATTCGGTATGAAAGATTACCTCGACCTATACACAGACTATCTTATCAGCAA
>WFQD01000375.1 GCA_015487265.1 Sulfurimonas sp.
GATTTTGCACCTAATTCTTGAGTACTTTTTTCCTTAACTTAATGGCAGTGCCCCCCCCCTGAAACAACAGTATCAAAAACTCCAATCGCTTGTCTTTGTAAGGTATACTCTGCAAAAACATCCATTGTTGGGTTTATTTGATATGCCACTCCTACACCAAGGGCTAAAATATCTGCTGAACCTAGGGTAAAATCTCCACTCGCATTACTTGCACTCATTTGTGGTTTTAAGCCATACTGATACTCTACATCTGCACTCAGCATAAGCTGTGGACTCACTTGCATCTCTAGTCCTATTTTTGATCGCAAAGAAAACCAAGTATACTCTTCTATTTGTGCAGCAGACAAAGCTCTTCGCCAGTATCTATACCCTAATCCTAGACCATAGTTATAGCTAAAGGTACCATCTATTGTTCGGTAAACATGGTAAGCAATTTTTGTATCTATGATATCATTGGCTGTTGTTTAAACAAGACTTCCATAGCTACCACCACCATTCAAAGCTGAGCCTACATAAGAGGTATCGCCTGCAACATACAGCACTGAAGTTTCTAGTTTTGCATAACTCCCCATACTTTGGGAAAGTAAAAAATCATACCCTGCTTCAAAACCAGCAATATCACTAAACTGTGATGCTTCGCTATCTACCAGTGTGCCTGCTCTGTTATACTCTTTGTAATCCATATTCATTCCCACAAGTGAGAGTGAATATGTCACTTTATTCTCTCCTGCAAATAAATTTGCACTTAAAACAAGCAATGCAGCACCTAAAATTTTTACACCATTTTGCATATAATATCTCCTATATTTTTCTTTAATGAGTTGGCTACAACCCCACACTTTACTTTGAGTAAAAATGTTATGTCACTTCTGTGTGAAGGGCTCAAACACTCATAATTTCCCATGCCTTTACTCACAACCAAATCCACACTGTCAAAAAGTTTTTTTGATGTTGCATTCGCTCTATCATAAGTAAACCCTGGGGTATTGACTCCGCTATCGACAAGATGGCAGAGTTTGTCAAAGCCTGCTTCTTTGGCTTCTTTCATCGTCACATCATTGATGATAGGATTACCTCGTACCATGTAAGAAAATGCTATTTTGGGGTATAACTCTTGCAGGGTTTGAATGAAAAGATAATCAAAAATATGCTCACCCACATTGTCACCTATAACTAAAACTGTTGTAGCACTTGCTAATTTATGTGCAAACTTTTCAAAATCATTCTCTGCAAACGCCGTCTCAAAAATTTTCTCCAGCTCCTCTTCTAAGTCAAACTCCACCGCAGCTGCGAGGTCTATTACATTACCTGCGACAGCTATTTTCGTAGCAGTTAAGAGTTTGTTCGAGGAATTTTTGAGTTTTTTTTCTAAAAAAGGAAGAAAAGAAGCCGCTTTTTTTGTAGAAGCTTTTTTCACTGTTGCATAGAGGTCTGCAGTCTGTGCAATCAATGCCATATCTTCATACACATCCGCAGCGATTTCAGGAGGCGATTTTTTATAAGAAAATGTTTGACTCAGTGCTTCTACATGTGAGTAAAGTTTTTGTGTTAAAAGAGCATCTGCCCCTAAAGCATTCGCAACTTTTGTACTTTGATTGACAATGCACGAAACACAGGCTTCATCAATTAGCATAATTTAATTTGTGTGTTCATCTATCGCCTTGTTCCACATGAGCTTATATTTACGGCGCATAAATTCAACCTCTTGTTGAGAGAGTTTGAGTTGTTCTTGGAGGGTGTGGATGGTTTTTCTATCTTCATCGTAGAGTTCTTGCAAAGAGTTGAGGGCATCACGTAAAAATGTATTTTCTACTTTGACCGCCTCTATGGTCTCATCTTTTGCATCAAGCACTTTTTCATGGAGGTTGATGATGGTGCCTATGGTTTTTTCAACAAACTCGGGTTGGACTAACATCTCTTGTGTATTGCGAGCGGAGAGTTCTTTAAGTTTTTCAGGAACCACTACCTCTGTAGCACCCACAGAGGAGTCAATCAAACGCACCCCATCTTCAACTTTTACATTTAACTTTCCGCTTGCTACCATCTCATCAATCACAGACATATGTAAGCCTGTTAGCTTACAGTACTCATCATCATTTAACCACTCCATGCAAACTCCTAAAATTTACTCAATAATCGTCTCTATTTCTAAAGAATCCATTTCAACTTTTTTTGCTTTGGCAATTCTATCTTCTTTGAGTTTTATACTTAACTCTTCATTCTCAAGTGCCATTATTTGCATCGCTAAGTATGCAGAGTTTATTGCACCTGCTTTGCCTATGGCCACTGTAGCAACTGGCATTCCAGCTGGCATTTGAACTGTTGAGAGGAGTGCATCTATACCACTTAATGCCGAAGCCGACATCGGAACACCGATGATTGGTTTAACTGTTTTCGAAGACAAAACACCGGCTAAGTGTGCCGCCATTCCCGCAGCTGCTATAAAAACCTGTGCCCCTTTTTTCTCCGCCTCTGCCATATACTCTTTTGTGCGCTCAGGAGAACGGTGTGCTGAAGAGATAATCATCTCATAACTCACACCAAAACTCTCTAAGGTATCAGAGCATGACTTCATCACTTCATAGTCACTTTTACTTCCAATGACAATAGATACAAATTTCATTTCTCTTTCCTTTGATTTTTTTGCGAATTATACACTATTAATTTGGGTTTGTTCCCATTTGTGGATGCGAAGGCACTCGAAAAAATGTAAATGCAGGAAAAGGTGTGGGCAATACAATGGCATTTGTATTGCCACTATGAATTGCCTCATACACTTTGCCATTTTCTGCTTTGAGTTGTTTAAACTTCAAGTAAAACTTGCCATCTCGCTCATAAGTCGTTCCAAACTCATTATCTACTAATGCAACCTCACTACCGAGTGGAAAAACTGCTTCAAGTTCATCCTGTGGCTCTGTTTTAAACTTACATAAAAAGTGTGTACCCTCAGGAGTCACCACACCACTTACCTGATGGGTACCGAGTTGCATACTAAAATCTAAGCTTTGGGTATCGTGCTTTTCAAAAGGACGCGAAACCAAGTAAGCATCTGTATACCCGCGGTTTTGAAGGGACTGGAGTTCATACTGGTACTTTGCTTCGTTATATCTACCTGCATAGTAATCATCAATCGCCATCCTATAAGCTTTTGCAGTGACAGCTGCATAATACGCTGTTTTTGTGCGCCCTTCTATTTTGATGCTATCTACAGCTCCGCTATCTAAAATCTCTTGCATATGCGAAGCTAAATTCAAATCTTTTGAATTCATAATGTATGTTCCCACACCTGGTTCCTCTTCAAGCTTAAAGAGTGTGCCTGTTTCAGGATTGGCGGCATACATCTCATACTCAAAACGGCAATCATTCGCACATGACCCACGGTTTGGTACACGACCACTTTGCAAAGTCGAAATCAAACATCTTCCACTATAAGCAAAACACATACTTCCATGCACAAAAACTTCCAATTCCAAATCAGGTAACTCTGCACGGATGGCTTTGAGGTCTTTAAGAGAGATTTCACGTGCCGTAATAATACGAGTTGCCCCCATTTCATGGTAAATCTGTGCATCTAAAACATTCATAACATTGGCTTGTGTAGAGAGGTGCAGCGGCATATCTGGCACTAAATCATGACACAGTTTAAGCACACCGGGAGTTGCCACAATAAATGCATCGGGTTTGAGTGCACCCATTTTAACAATATGCTTTTTTAAAAGCGAGAGTTGTGAGTTAAAAGGAAATCCATTGATGGTTGCATAGACTTTTTTGCCTCTTTCATGGGCATACTTTATACCCTCTTCAAAATCTTCAAAACTAAACTCTTTTCCAGAACGGATGCGAAGTGAGAAGTGTGAAACCCCGCCATAGACAGCATCTGCACCAAAGTCAAAGGCGATTTTGAGTTTTTCTAATGTCCCTGCAGGAGAGAGTAATTCAACTTTTTTCATTACTGTCCAAACTGCTCAAGAAGTGCTTCTATATCTTCCGTTGAAGCGACATCATTATGTGTATCACCTGCAATATGTTGTGCCGAAGAGACACGTTTTTCATCATCAATTTTGCCTTCAAAAAGTGTGTTCATATAACGAGAGAGTGCACGCATTACATTAATAACCCGTTCAATTTTTTGACGATGAATATCTTGGTACTGCATAATGTCCATAACACTCATGATAGAGTCGCCACTGTTTTGTAAAACTTCTGTGATTTCATTGACTTGTGCGAGTGCATCTTCATTTTTTTCAAGTTGCGTTTTAAAAGCTTCTACATCAGGAAATTTTTCATGCAGTGTGCTAAACAGTTCATTATTTGAGTTTAAAACAGAAGCAATAGCATTAAGATTTTCCTCTTTATCCATCAAATCACCGCTAATTGTCTCAATAATATCAAAAATCTCACTCGCTTTTTCTTCACTCTCTTTAGTGACATCATCAAGTTGATGTACCATTTTATTTTCATCAGTTGCAGGAAGTGGCCAATGGTGGGCTGTCTCTTCGCTATAACCCTCAGGTGCATCATCAACTGGTTGATCATTGTTTTCTACTCCAGCTGCCGCCAAATCATCTGCTAAAGTATCTGCTGTTTCTTCCAAACCTTCATCATCCAAGGCATCCATATCATCAGCTGCACCACTCATCAATGCATCGAGTTCTTCTTGTGTCATGTAAAATCTCCATCAAACTTACTTGAAATTTATTAATTAGCACTATAATAGCATAAATAAAATAAATGGAAGAATAAATGCTTGTTGATTTACATAACCATACCCCACTTTGCAATCATGCTGAAGGTGAGATGTCTGAGTATATAGAAGTCGCTATACAAAATGGCACACGCTACTTTGGTTTTTCTGATCATGCCCCAATGGATTTTGACCCTGCGTACCGTATGCAATTTTCGCAAATGCAAGTGTATGAAAAAGATGTTTTAGCTGCACAAGAAAAGTATAAAAAAGATATAAACATTTTACTCGGTTACGAGGTCGATTATTTGCCCAATCACATGGATGAGAGAGTTTTAAACGCAGATGTAGACTACCTCATCGGTTCTGTGCATTTTTTGGAGGGTTGGGGTTTTGATAACCCTGAATTTATCGGAGAGTGGAAAAAACAAAACATAGATGCAGTGTGGCAAAAATATTTTGACACCATTGAAGCCATGGCAAACACAAAACTTTTTGACATTGTGGGGCATTTAGACCTGATTAAAGTGTTTAAATTTATGCCCCAAGGTGACATTACAACTATGGCACAAAAAGCCCTTGAGGCGATTAAAAACACAGACATGGTACTCGAACTCAATGTTGCAGGCTTTCGCAAAGAGGTCAAAGAGTCCTACCCTTCCATCCCCCTCTTACAACAAGCCTTTGCACTTGGTATTCCTATCACTTTTGCTTCCGATGCACACAAACCAGAACAGGTAGCTCTTTTTAGTGACAACATCATCAAAATAGCAAAAGAAATCGGCTACAAAGAGTGTGCATACTTCATAAAACGCAAACGCCACATGATGGCATTTTAGGAAATTTTTACACTACAGGATTTTGCTGTTTTTGTATTGACCATCCACATAGAGTGTATGTTGAGATAATTCCAAAAAGATTCTATATACTTTTGTGTAATGCCCTCATCTAGGAGTTCCATAAGTAAAGGTATATACAAACCTAACCAACTTCTTCGTGCATCTTCATCTATGCGAAAAGGGGCATGGCGTCCTACCATATGATGTTCTCCACGTGTTTGTGTAAAGTAATCAGGACCTCCTGAAATCTCTATCAAAAAATCTGAAGCATGTTTTTGTGCTTCTGCAAAATCTTCATCATCAAAGATGGGAAATAAAAATGAAATATCACTCTCTTTTATGGACTCATAATGATCAAACACAAGTTTTCTCAAGCGCTCCTCGCCTACTTCATAAAAAAAGCCGGGGTGGGGTTTGACGACAGGTGGACGCACATCAATCTTACCTTTGGTAATTTTTAATTTCATTTTTTTACTCTTTTTCTTAAAATGTACTGTAATTAAAACATATTTGAGCTAAAATCCCCCTATGCTTACGCAATTACTCATAAACACCCTCACGGGTGCAAGTACTGGTTACATTACAAACAACATCGCCATTAAGATGCTTTTTAAAAAGTATTTTGGTCGTTTTGGCGGAATGATTGAAGATACACATGCAGAGTTTGTTCAAAACATCGCAGCACTCATAGAAAAAGACCTCATCAACCACTCTACTCTTGCAGATGAGTTTCAATCGCCTGTGTTTGGTGCATATGTCAAAAAGCTTGTTGAAGATATGTTTGTCACTACCTTGCCCGCGCATTCCATTGCACTCAAAGAAATTTTAGGTATTTATGAGACACAAGAAAAGGCTCTCTCCTTTTTAAATGCACACAAACAGGAGCGAAAAGCCATTAAACATCAACTAGGAGCACACCCTTTACACGCTTTGCTCTCACAGCTGCAACTCCTGCATTTTTCGCAAACTGTTACAAAAACACTCACTCAAAACAAAGAGAGCTACTTACATATGCTCCTTCCCTCTGTGAAAACACTTCAAGTAAAAACACTCATAACAGAAGAACTCTTAGAACAAATCATGCAAAACATTCGCATGCTCATTACTCGCCTAGATTTCTCGCAGTACGATACACCCATCAACATGACACTCAAACAACTACTCAAAGTCATCAATACCGATGCACTTTTTACGACAACTATAGAACAAATAGAAAACACTCACCTCAAAAATCTTTTCACTAATCAAGAACAAAGCATACAAAAACTCCTGGACACTTTGATTGCTATTGCACTCACACCTAAAGGAAAAGAGGCAATTTATACCAGTGTCACAGCCATACTTGAACATATAAAGCAAGTCGATGTTTCTCTACTTCAGCTTCTTGATGAAGATATAAAACACGCTTTACAAGCCTTTATACATAATGAACTCCCGCATATTATTGCGCAAATCATTGCGTTTATAGATAAAAATGAAAAAGATCTTGAAGAGCTGCTCAACACAGCAATTGACAATGCACTGAGTGATAGTGCCTTTGCAAGTATCAAAAAGAAATTTGTCGCCATTTTTTACACCAACATTGTCCAAGATTTTGGCATTTTACAAGAGATAAAATCTTTTATGCACGAACATCAAGAAACAGCACAAGAGGAAATCATCAAACAACTGCTGTTTATTTTAGAAAACAAATCCATAGGGGAACTCTACAGTTTTGCTTCTGAGAAAAAAATTATTACAGCTGACAAAATTACTGATATAATCACCCAAAATCTCACAAGACTCCAAACAGATAAAAATTTCAAACTGATTACTATTGCCCTGCAAAAGCAGATAAAAGAGTATGTAACAATCAATAAAAAATCATTCCAAACGCAACTCCTAAACTTTGGGCAAAACAAATTAAAGTCTGATTATCTCTATAATCAAAATGTACACACAATTCTTTTGCATCAAACGCAAACAATCATTACAAAGATGCAAATGCAAACACTCGATGATGTTCTTGGCACACGACTCGATAGCCTCGCACACAATGTACTTCACATTATAGATGAAACAGAAATTTTTGACACCCTCTTGCACAATGCAAATAAAATCTTAAACAAACCCATCAATGAAACCTTAGATGTCCATGCCCTGGACTTGGATTACAAAAAGTATATGGATGATTTTATTGCGAAAAAATCACTCAAAGATATTATTGTCCAACTCCAAAACGAGGAGATTTACAAGGCAATTCAAAAAGCACTCATTCAAGTAATTGTCGATAATTTAGAAGAAATTTTACAAGGAAATGTGAGTGAAGCCGTTAAAAATGAGCTCACAAAACTTCCTCCTTCACAAATAAAAGATATGGTTGAGGAGTTTATGGGCGAAGAACTCAAACCAATTAACTATTTTGGTGCACTCTTAGGTGGGCTTAGTGGTGCGGGTGTAGCGACACTCGCCATCCCGAGTTATGCGAATCCTTTTATTTATGGTATCGTGGGGGTCGCGACAAATTACCTTGCGATTAAAATGCTCTTTCAACCCTATACACCTTTCAAAATTGCAAATTTCAAAGTGCCACTCACCGAAGGAGTCCTCCCTGCCAACAAATCAAAAATGGCACTGAAGATGTCAGATTTTGTCGATGAGTTTATGCTCAATGGCACTTCTATAGAAGATTTTTTTACAAAAAACAGCGACACTTTGAAAACTTTCATCAAAGAGCATCTTAGTAAAGATAATTATGCCATTATTGACACACTTATTCATCAAAAATCAAATACACAAGATATTTCCAACAAAATCATTACCCTGCTTTTTCATTTCCTTGAAAAAAATGAAACACTCATCAGTAAAAAACTCTTTAGCCTTGCTATGGCTTACTACGATAAACGCAAGGAGTATGCACAAGAGGCTTCTTCTTTTGTTTTTGACAAAGCCATGCAGACAGATTTGAGTAGCTTTTTATATGCACAATACAAACGCCATCTCCACCAAGAAGAGTCCCTCTCTTTTCTCATTCATGATGTGATAGAAGAGTTTAACAACTTTCGAGACCAAAAATTTGATGCATTGCTTGACATCCTTACAAAAGAAGAAGCACTCAAAAAAGTACTCACTCTTTTTGAAGCACAATTTGCACTTTTTATACAAAAGCATTCACTCAACACACTGTTACATCCTGCAATGAAAAAAGCCATCAACACGAAAGCTAATGATGCTTTAATCAACATATTTTATGGGCATGGCACCATCAATGAACTTTTAAACTTTTTTACAAAGGGGGAATTTGGCAAAAATACCCGTCTGAGTGATATGATAAATGGTATGCTCCCCGAAATTATCAAAAAAAATCTCCATCGTATTATGGATGAAGCGATTTTACCTGCTTTAAGAGAAAATAAAAAATTGATTCGTAAAGAGATAATGAAAAAAGTCCCTTTTGGTGCCGGCTGGGTTGTCAAACGCGACATAAACAGAACAATTGATATTATTTTAGATGAAAAAGTCCCCCATTTTTTACAAGAAAAATTAGAAGAAATCCATCGTATCATCCTCAAAGTACTCGACACCCAAATAAAAGATTTAGGCTACAGAGAAGATATTATCAAACAAAAAAAAGTGGATGACTTGATCACCTCTATTTTACAAAGTGAAAATTTTAATGCTTCTTTACAAAAAAGTATGGCTGTTTTTATGGAAACACTTTTTGCCATGAAACTCAAAGAGATACTCGCACTAGTGCATATACATTCACTCGATGATATGTACACTTTACTGCAAAACCAAATTCAAGTCATTCTCAAAACTTTGGCAACTCATCTTACTGAGAACAAAAAAGCAATCTTTCAAACACTCCATACATTGGTCAATGAAACAATTATTCCCGATATTTTAAACCATACCCACATAAAAGATCTGCTCAAAAATGTTGATAAAGCAATGCTTTACAGAGAGTTTTCTAGCCTCCAAAAAAACTTAAAAGCCTCTCCCGACATAAGCCAAGCCTTCAAAAAACTGCTTGATTCCTTTGTGGAGCAGTTTTTAAAAGAGGAGTTTGTAGATACACAAGTTTTTCAAAAAGATTTAGAAAAATTTTTACAAACAATTATCAAAGACAAAGAAAATTTACATGCTGTTTTATTTGCATTTTTTCAAAGCTTTCTCACAAACCTCAACACTATTCTTGATACAAAGTTTAAAGATAATGCCCTGCAAATCATTATAGATGCGGCCTTTGAGAGTATGAGTACTCACATAAAAGAGCTTTTAGATGCTGTTGATTTTAAAAAGGTTATTACAAAAGAGATAAATGCCATGCATCCAAAAGAGCTTGAAGATATGTTTTACTCTTTTGCAGGACCTTATTTTAACAAACTCATTCTCTATGGTTCACTTGGATTTTTCTTTGGACTTTTCACTCTTATAGAACTTTAAAGTTGCGTTTAATCATTTGCTTTGTATAATACTGCAAATAATAACAATAAGGATTTATTAATGGCTAAATATACAGAATTAACTGGTGCAAACTTTGAAGCAACACTTGCTGAGGGTGTATCTCTTGTAGACTTTTGGGCTCCATGGTGTGGACCTTGTCGTATGATTGCTCCTGTAATCGAAGAATTAGCAGAAGATTACGATGGAAAAGCAAACATTTGTAAAGTAAATACAGATGAAGAGCAAGAAATTGCTGTAAAATTTGGAATTCGTTCTATTCCAACTATCATGTTCTTCAAAAATGGTGAAATGGTAGACCAAATTGTTGGTGCGCAAAGTAAAGCGGCATTAGCTTCTAAAATAGACGCTCTTTTAGCGTAACTTACACACTAAAATGGCAAAGCAAAGAGGCAAAAGCTTCTTATCGCTTTCAACTATTTTAGCCTCTTTTTTTGGTGCGGCAATGATTGCCGCTGCCTTTGCATACTTCAACTACAAATTTTCAGAGTACAAATTTATCGATTTTAAAGAGTGGACTTTTTACGAAAAAAGTGACCTTTTTACACCAAAGGCAGAAAAATATCTTGTCGTTTTTTACTCCTCAAAAGAGCGAAATACTATGCAACTTTTGGCACAGACACAACTCAAACTACCAATTTTGGCGATTGATTACTATAACCAAGTTCGAAAAAACACACAAAGTACTACTTTCTTAAGAAGTGGAACTAAAACATCCCTTAATTTTATACAGAGATTTAACATATATAATGCTCCCTCTATCTTTATTATTAAAAAGAGTAAGGGGACACTTTACAAACAAGATAGTATGATTAGAAAATTAGATAATCTTAAAGAATTAGCGAAAAATATAAACACATTATAAAGGAGACACAATGGCAATATTAGACTGTGCAATTATAGGCGGAGGTCCTGCAGGACTCACAGCAGGACTCTATACAACTCGCGGTGGCTTAGAAAATGTCACAATGTTTGAAAAAGGGATGCCCGGTGGGCAGATTATGAACTCTTCAGAGATAGAAAATTATCCTGGAGTTACAGGTGAAATCACAGGGATGGAACTCATGACCCCATGGCCTGAGCAGTGTCAAAAATTTGGACTCAAACATGAGATGGTAAACATCACTCGTGTAAGCAAAGCGGGAGATATTTTCACCATTCATAAAGAAGATGGCTCAACCGAAGAGGCCTATAGTGTTATCGTAGGAACAGGATCTTCTCCTCGTCGTGCTGGTTTTAAGGGTGAAGATGAATTTTTTGGTCGTGGAGTCAGTACCTGTGCAACCTGTGATGGTTTTTTCTACAAAGGCAAAGAAGTTGCAGTGATTGGAGGGGGTGATACTGCTCTTGAAGAGGCACTCTACCTTGCAAAACTGTGTACAAAAGTCTACCTTGTGCATCGCCGTGACACTTTCCGTGCAGCACCAAACACAATCAAACGTGTACAAAATACACCAAATATTGAACTTGTTCTCAACAGCTCTCCTGATGAAGTCTATGGCGACAATATGGGGGTAACTGGTCTACGTGTCAAAAACAAAGCAGGAGAAATACGCGATATAGTTGTACCAGGTGTTTTTACCTTTGTCGGCAATGACATTAACAATGAAACCCTCATACAAGAAGATGGCAGTTTCTTATGTGACATCAATGAACTCGGACAAGTCAAAGTAAACTTAAAAATGCAAACATCTACCCCTGGACTTTTCGCAACAGGCGATATGCGTCAAGATGCACCAAAACAAGTTGTCAGTGCCGCTGGCGATGGTGCCGTTGCCGCACTTTCTGCTATCTCCTATGTGGATGAACTGTTAAACTAAGACTCTCTTTTGAGAGTCAATCAGTAGCATTTAGCTTCTTTTGCTATAATACAGTAATTACACAATAGGAAAAATCATGAAACTTTTGCTTACACTCCTTTTTTCTTCTGCATTTCTTTTTGCTTCGTCTGCATTTATCACACCTGATGAACTTCGTCATGCTATGAATAAAGAAAAAATCATTCTTTTAGACACAACAGATACTGCAACATATAATAAAGGCCATATTCCAACTGCTCTGCATGTAGATATCAATGACTTTAGACATAAAGAGAAACAATACCAACTCATGAATTCCCCGCAACAAATTCAAAAAGTTGCTCGTTCTTTGGGAATTAATCAAGATTCAAAAGTAGTGCTCTATGGGCATAACAAACCAAAAGAACTCCTCAAAGCAAGCTATATCGCTATGGCACTCATTGCAAATGGTCTCAAGAATGTTGCTATTCTTGATGGGGGCTACCCTGAGTGGCTTTTTCATTATGAAGGTTTTACATCGACAGAGTCACTCCCTGTAAAAAAAGGCAATTTTCGTGCAAAATTCAATCCAAATATACTGGTTGATTTGGCATATGTCAAAAACCATATAGGAAAAGTCCCCATGATAGAAGCAAGACCTCTGCGTTTTTATAATGCACAAGCACAATCTAAAGGGGTACGAAGACTTGGGCATATCAAGGGAGCAACAAGTAGTGCTTGGGCAGACAAACTCGACAATGATTACTGCATCAAACCGAAAAAAGAGTTACAAAGCATCTATAAACTTGATCCAAAAAAAGAGGTGATTACCTACTGTACCGGTGGTTTAGAAGCTTCTATGAACTGGTATATTCTCTCACAGCATCTCCATTTTAAAGATGTGAAACTCTATGATGCATCGATGAGAGAATGGGGTAACAGAGATGACACACCTATGGAGAAATAAGGCAGATTTACTTTTACTGCTTGTTTTACTCTTAAGTGTTTCACTCTTTTTTGTTTTTGAAAAAACAACGACACTTGTCTGGACAGTTCTTGTTCCTTTACTCCCTATAGGAATTATTGTCATAGGGTTTTCACGCTGGCGTGATAGCTGTCCGCTTGCAGAGTTTTCTAAGATTGCACAACGTATCAGCCTCTTTAAAAAAAAGAAAGTGCCTGCATGGATAGAGAAAAATCTCTATGCTATTCAGTATTTTGCCCTTTTTATTGGACTGACCCTGCGTTTAACAATTTTAAATTTCAATCACTACTATCTACTTGTCTTTTTTGTTTTTATTTTTTTAGCTGCGTTTGTGACAAACCTTATCTACACAGGAAAAAGTTGGTGTAATTACTTTTGCCCTGTGGGTGTTGTAGAACGCATTTATACCGTTTCAAATGCAGGTAATTATATGCGCAATTCTGCTTGTAGTACTTGTACTGCCTGCACAAAAAATTGTCCCGATATTGACATGGAGAGTAACTACTGGAAACAGAGTCTCAACCAACAAAGAAGTTTTGCATTTTACTCCTTTAGTGGGCTTATCTTAGGTTTTTATCTCTATTTTTATCTTGAATCTGGAAGTTTTGAGTACTACTTTAGTGGGAAGTGGGCAGATATACATCTCTCATTATCGTCAGATGGTTTCTTTTTTGTGCCCTTTGTTCCTGTGCTCATTGCCGCACCTCTTACTCTGGCGTTTTTCGCATCTATCAGTTTTCTCTTTTTTTGGGGCATTGAGCAATACCTTTGGAAAAATAAAATCTTTAAAGATTTAGACTTCATCACACTCAAACACCGTATGCAAGTTGTCTCCTCTTTTGTTGCGTTTAACACCTTTTATATCTTTGCCGGAGCCCCTTCTTATAGTCAATACCCATTTTTTTACTCTATTTTGTACTTTTTTATCGTTGCACTCTCTTCTATGCTTCTCTACAAAGAATTTTACAGAAAAGAGATGGATCTCGTCCAAGAGCGCTTTGCCCTCAAAATCATCAAAAGATGGGATAAAACAAAAGAGATTCCAAAAGATTTAAAAGAGATATACTACCGCTACATTAATGAAACAAAAAATAAAAAAGATTTGCTCAATACCTATAGAGAGAGTATAGAAGAGTTACTCGAAGATGGTATTTTAGATGAAAATTCTCTTGTCACCTTAGAGAAAATTCGTGAGCAAATTGGCATCAGTAAAAAAGATCATTTTAATGTGATTCGCACGATTAAACTCAAAAATGAAGAACTGTTTGATGAATCCTATGAAAAATCTACAGAAAAAAGACACCAAATTGAGAGCTATAAGGGCATGATTCTCCAAGCACTTGACAGCCATACAGAGTTAGAAATAGACTATATCAAATCATTACAGAGTCAATTTCAAATTACCGATGCAGAACATAAAGAGATTATGCACACTATTTTCAATACAGAGGAAAAAGTACATAACGACATTTTACAACTCTTAGAAAAAATGGATGAACTTGTGCAAATTAAGAATGCTATTTTCATTGATGATTCACGTCCTGTCTTTTTTGTTGTCTATATGATACAGAGTCAATTTCGACTCGTCACAAGAAACCTTTTTTCCCTGCTTTTTGTCATTTACAAAGACCATGCAGAAGTATTGAGGAACCTTTTAAACATAGCAAAAGGGAATCAAGTTGCCGATGATTTTACAATAAACGAAGAAACACTCAAATTTATGGCAGAAGAAATACGAGAAAAAGTGCTCACGCTGCAAGCAAACTTTTTTGCACAAAACCACAAAAAGAGTAAATATACGAATAGACTCGAAATACCACAACTGATACAACATAAATCTATAGAGATAGCCTCAGCAGCACTTTTATGTACCTATTATAAGTACCCAAGACAACTTAAAAAAATCTCTCTCGATAGATTTTTACTCTCACCCCACACCTTTGCCAATGAACTTGCACGCAAGATTCAAAACCATACAGAAGCACTCATACTCTATGAGAGAATGATGTATCTCAGTTCGGTCTCTATTTTTCAAAATATTCGTGTGTATGATTTGAAACTTTTAGCTGAAGCGACCAATGTGCAACACTTTTCCAAAGAAGAGTACATTATCCGCCAAGGGGGTGTAGGCAATACTCTTTTTATTATTATCAAAGGAAAAGTTGCTGTTGAAGTCAATAACAAACGCATCAATACTCTAGGAGATAGAGACTACTTTGGAGATATTGCCCTCATAGGAGACACCAAAAGAGCCGCCTCTATAAAAGTCCTCCAAGATGTCCAACTTCTCACGATTTCAAAACAGGATTTTCAACATTTTTTAGATGAAAATCCAAAAATCTATAATAAATTGATGAAAAATATCATTACAAAACTCTTGGAACTTCAAGCAAAATAACAATTCTTTTTTGGTATCATATACAAAAAGAATAAAGGCTAAATAATGATTAAAGTTGGTGTATTTGGAGCGAGTGGGCGTGTAGGCAAACTCCTTTTAGAAAATTTAAAAGATGCAGAGGGAATGAGTCTGAGTAGTGTTTATGTAAGAAAGAGCTTAGATTTTGCAATTGACCCCTCTGTTTTAGTCACCTCAGATATGAAAGCATTTTTAAGTGCTTGTGATATTATAATTGACTTTTCACTGCCTGAGGCTTGCGAAATTCTTTTAGAACAAGCCATACAAACACCAAAGCCATTAGTTATAGGCACAACAGGATTAAGCCAACATCAATTAAACTTACTCAAGCAAGCAAGTGAAATGATGCCAGTACTCTATGCAACCAATATGTCTTTAGGTGTTGCACTTCTGAACAAACTTGTGTACCAAGCTTCAGCAGCACTCGAAGGGTTTGACATTGAGATAGTAGAGATGCACCATAGACATAAAAAAGATGCTCCAAGTGGGACAGCACTCACCCTCAGCCAATCAGCAGCAGCAGGGAGAAATCTTGACATAGAGAAAGTTCGTGTCAGCGGAAGAGATGGCAACATTGGGGAGAGAACAGAAGATGAAATCGCAGTCATGGCACTACGTGGTGGAGACATTGTCGGTCGTCATACTGTTGGATTCTATAATGAGGGCGAGTTTATAGAACTTAACCATACAGCCACATCAAGAAGCACCTTCAGCAAAGGTGCCCTGCGTGCTGCAAAATGGCTCGCAGACAAAGAAGCGGGGCTTTACTCTATTAGTGATTGTTTAGAGATAGATTAATCTAAACGCACCCTTACAGACTCTTCATGAGCTGTAAGCCCCTCAGTATTGGCAATTAAAGCACACTCTTGGCCTATCTCATTAATAGCATTTTTACTAAACGCAATGATAGAACTCTTTTTCATAAAATTTTCTACACCAAGTGGTGAGTAAAACTTTGCTGTGCCCCCTGTTGGAAGGGTGTGGTTTGGTCCTGCTACATAATCGCCTATGGCTTCAGGAGTATTATGCCCAAGGAAGATAGCCCCTGCATGTTTAATGAGTGGAAGCAATTCAAAAGGACTTAAAGTTGCCACTTCTAAGTGTTCAGGGGCGATTTTGTTCATCAGCTCTATCGCTTCTTCCATGCTATTTGTCACGATGATAGCACCCCTCTCTTCGATGCTTTTTCTTGCTATCTCTTGACGGGGTAACTTCACAAGCCAATTTTCAATCTCCTCTTTCACCTCATCTGCTAACTTCTGCGAAGGTGTGATTAAAATCGAGCTTGCCATTTCATCATGTTCTGCTTGCGAGAGAAGGTCTATGGCTAAGTGATTTGCATTGGCACTCTCATCGGCTAAGACCCCTATCTCACTTGGTCCTGCTATCATATCGATGTTTACTTCACCAAAAACCATTTTTTTCGCTGTCGCTACAAAAATATTTCCAGGCCCTGTGATGACATCAACTTTTGGTATTGTCTCAGTCCCATAAGCCATAGCAGCAATCGCACTTGCCCCTCCAACCTTATAAACATTACGCACACCACAAAGATGGCAGGCTGCAAGCAGCAGTTCATTTGGTTCATTATCGGGTGTTGGGGTACAGACAACAATCTCCTCTACTCCTGCCACTTGTGCGGGAATAACATTCATAAGCAGTGAAGAAGGATACGCCGCTTTGCCCCCTGGGATGTAAAGCCCTGCACTATCAACAGGCGTCACTTTTTGTCCAAGAATTGTGCCGTTGGCTTCTGTATCAAACCATGATTTTGGTTTTTGTTTTTGATGGTAGGCTTTAATTCTATCGTATGCCAAATGCAACGCATCACGAAGATTTTTATCTATATTTTCATAAGCGATTTGCATAGACTCAGTAGAGATTTTTAAGTCATCATCACTTTGTGGCATCCATTTATCAAACTTTTCGATATGCCCTTTGAGTGCTGTGTTTTTATCTTGTTTAATCTCATCAATAATACCGCCCACAATTTGACTCACATGCGCCATATCCATTTTACCACGCCCTAAAAGTTCCTCAAAATCTGCTTCAAAATTAGCATCTTTTACATTTACAAATATCATTTCTTTTTTCCATTTTTATTGATTTCATTAAATTTGTCTTGTACTACTTGCAAAGCATGAATGTAAGCTTCTGGACTTCTTGCTCCCGTGACTGGCGAAAACATCGGCGTACCATCTGCGTTTAAAAACCATGTCGTTGGTGTTCCACCCGTATACATTCCATAGGGAATATAATCACGATCATCAGTATAAGAGATAATAGAAACAAAATCTCTATTGAGTTTCTCTATCACTCGCTTATCTGAAAAAGTATTTTTTTCCAAAATGACACAATATTTACAAGTGTGACGAGAAATCACAAACATCACAGGTTTTTTCTCTTTTGTGGCTTGTGCTATACCTGATTGATAATCTTTTGCCCAGTGAATACCCTCTGCAAAAAGAGAAGTTGCTAAAAGCAAGAGAGTAGATACAAATATTTTACGCATGTTTTTTTACCTTTTTAAGAAGTTCTTTTGCACAATCTTGTGCACTTTTATTGGTTACATCTATCACTATATCAGAAAGTTTTAAATACTCGGGTCTTCGTAAGTCATAGAGTTCTTTTGCCTTTTTCAAATCCTGTAGCAAGGGTCTTTTTTTGAGTTTGTTTGCTGCGTTTGGATGTTTTTTGATGCGTTTAATAATTGCATCAAAAGGGGAGTCCAAAAAAACAACCGTTGCTATTTTTTTCAAATTTTTTTGTTTGTAAAAACCGCCACCCGTAGAAATCAAAGTATTATGCACACTTTTTTCTAGCCAGAGTGCTACTTTTTTTTCGAGGTTTCTAAAGTACTTTTCACCCTCTTGCTCAAAAATTTTTTTAATCTTCTTGTTTTCCATACTTTCGATTAAATCATCAGTATCTATGGTCATATAAGAAGAGTTTTGTGCCACTTCGCGTGCAACACTTCCCTTCCCTACTCCCATAAATCCGATTAAAATAACATTTTTCATTTTTTGGTGTACCTTGCATTTAATTCTATGGCATTATACTCAAAAGTTATTTAGCATTTAATAAGTATCGCTATAATGTCCTCATTAAAAATCACACTTGGACACACAATGAAAAATAAAAAGTATATTACACTCGGTTTTGCGTTTATAAGCATAGCCTTATCGCTTCTTTTTACCTCTAACCTCTTTGCAGAAACACCTGCTAAATCAAGTGAAGCTTCTCGTCTTGAGGCACTTACAAAATTTACAAAAGTTTTAAGTATTGTCGAGCAGTACGATGTCGATAAACCAACGATTGAAGCCCTTGTAGATAAGGCTTTAGATGGTATGATGAAAAATCTTGATGCCCACTCAAACTACCTTACTGAAAAAGACTATAAGAGTTTGCAAGTACAAACCAAAGGCGAATTTGGCGGGCTTGGTATCACCGTAGGTATGAAAGATGGTGCACTTACAGTCATCTCCCCCATAGATGGCACCCCCGCAGATAAAGCCGGGCTCAAAGCAAAAGACATCATTTTAAAAATCGATGACAAATCAACACTCGGCATGACTATAGATGAAGCCGTTTCACTCATGCGTGGCAAGGTAGGTGATCCTATTGATGTTACTATCGTACGTGCAGGCGAAATGAAACCACTCAAAGTGCATATTGTGCGTGGTATTATTACTATAGAATCGGTGCATGCAAAAACAATCGGCGATAACATTTTATACATTAGAGTTGCGAGTTTTGACCAAAAAGTTGCCAAAGATGTCAAAAAAGCCATCCTTGCACACAAAAAAGCAAAAGGCATTATTCTCGATTTACGCAATAATCCAGGTGGTTTACTCGACCAAGCCATAGATGTGGTAGACCTGTTTGTAGACAAGGGGCCTATTGTTTCCCAAAAAGGGCGCGAAGCTAAAGATGAAAAAATCTACTCAGCAACTACAAGTGCGACCATTACAAAAGTACCAATGGTTGTTCTTGTCAATGGCGGAAGTGCAAGTGCAAGTGAAATTGTCAGTGGTGCCTTGCAAGACCATAAACGTGCTGTTTTAGTCGGAGAAAAAACATTTGGAAAAGGAAGTGTGCAAGTTGTTTTACCTATCACAAAAACAGAGGCGATCAAGCTCACCATTGCACGCTACTACTTACCAAGTGGCAGAACCATTCAAGCTGTAGGTGTCACACCTGACATTAGTGTCACCGCAGGGGAAGTCAAAACACACAAAAATGAATTTGCACTCAAAGAAGCAGACTTAAAAGAGCATCTTAAAAAAGAACTTGCAAAAGTTGATGGAAAAAAGAAGGCCGATAAAGAAGATAAAAAAGCAAATAAAGATATAATTACACCAGAAATGCTCAATAAAGATATACAACTCAAAGAAGGGGTAGATATTATCAAAGCGTTAGCAATTATAAAAGGATAAATCTGACTATGGAAAAAAGAGAATTACTTTACGAGGGAAAAGCAAAAAAACTTTTCCTCACTGATGATGAAAATCTAGTAATTTCAGAATTTAAAGATGACTTAACTGCGTTTAATGGCGAAAAAAAGTCAAGTGAAGCAGGTAAAGGAGCATTAAACAATAAAATTTCAACAGAACTTTTTAAACTCCTTGAAGCCAATGGTATTCCAACACACTTCGTAAAAATGCTCGATGACAATCACATGCTCCACAAAAAAGTGGATGTTATTCTTATAGAAGTCATTGTACGGAACATTGCTACAGGTTCACTCTCTCGTAACCTTGGCATAGAAGATGGAAAAGTCCTTCCCTTTACACTTGTAGAGTTTGATTATAAAAATGATGAATTAGGTGACCCGAAGCTCAATGACCAACATGCACTCATCCTCGGACTTGTCGAGTACCAAGATGAGTTAGACAAACTCCGTCGTATGGCTCGCCAAGTCAATGATGTTTTACGACCTTACTTCAAAGAAAAAGGCTTAAACCTTGTTGATTTCAAACTCGAATTTGGAAAAGATGCAAGTGGAAATATCATCTTAGTCGATGAAATTTCACCTGATAATTGCCGTTTTTGGGATGTTGAAAGTGGTGAAAAAATGGATAAAGATAGATTCCGTCAAGGACTTGGTGGATTAACAGTCGCTTACGAACAAGTATTAAATAGAATTTTAGGAAAATAACAATGACAGCAATAGTAAATATATCGTTAAAGCAAGGTGTTTTAGACTCACAAGGAAAAGCTGTACATCATGCACTTGATTCGCTTCATTTTACAAATGTTACAGATGTTCGTGTCGGCAAACAAATCGTTTTACAACTCGATACAGAAGACAAAACACAGGCAATGGCAGATGTCACAAAAATGTGTGAAGAGATTTTAGCAAACACTGTGATAGAAGATTACAAGATAGAGCTTCTCTAATGAAAGTAGCAATTTTACAGTTTCCCGGAACTAACTGTGAGTATGACACACAGCATGCTTTTGAGACACTCGGTGCTGAGACTGAAATAGTATGGCACAAATCTACTTCACTTCCAGAAGATACAAACCTTCTTGTTGTTGCAGGTGGTTTCTCCTATGGTGATTACCTTAGAAGTGGTGCGATTGCAAAATTTTCTCCTGTAATGCAAGCGGTGAGTGAATATGCAAGCAAAGGCGGAAAAGTCCTTGGTATTTGTAACGGTTTTCAAGTCCTTACAGAAGTTGGCTTACTCCCCGGAGCACTCAAACGCAATGATGGTTTACACTTTATTTCAAAACACCACCACTTAAAAGTTGCGAACAATAGTAATGTTTTTTTGAAAAAACTTGACAAAGATGCTGTTGTAAATATTCCTATTGCTCACCATGATGGCAACTACTTCATTGATGATGCAGGACTCCAAGAGTTAGAAAAAAATGAGCAAATTTTACTCCGTTACACAGATGCCGATGGCAAAGTTCAAAACCCTAACGGCAGTGTTGATGCTATTGCCGGTGTATGCAACAAAGAAAAAAATGTTTTTGGTTTAATGCCCCATCCTGAACGTGCAATGGAAACACTTCTAGGAAGCGATGATGGTGTGGCTATGCTTGAAGGATTTTTAGAGTCGTGAAAAAAATTCTTCTTGTCTTCCTCTTAATGGTATTGTCTCTCTTTGGCGATAAAGTTATCTACATGAGTTATGATCATATACCATCAAGAGTTATTCAAGGAGAACTCTCCTCTTTTACCATCAAATCACTCTCCACACTCAAAGAGTATCCAGAAATTCGCTACAGTTTATCAAACTATGCAGGCATTAAACTTCTCGATAGAAATGCAACAGCCAAAAAAGTTGGAAAGTATAACTATGAAACATTTCCTTTTTTAGTCACAAACAAATACCCAAGACTTCCAGATGTCACAGCCACTCTCAAAAACAGTGATGCCTATGAAAGTAGTTTCCTCAAGGGAATGAAAATAAGAGCAATCCGTCTCAACCCTCGGAAAGATTTTTCAAATATACTCGCGAATTCTCTCTCACTTGTTGATTACAAAACAACCATCTATGATAACAAAAGCAATATTTTACTCTTTCGACTCCAAGCACAACATGCCTATCTCAAAGCTATAAAATTCTCAAATGTCATAAAACAGGGTATAGAGTCTCTCAATGACTCCTTTGAAGATGCAAAGCTTACCTACTATGTTGTCATTCCTAAAGAGATAGAAAACTTTTCTTTTAGCTATTTTAACCTTTTAGAGAACCGATTTCGCTCGATTTCTATTCCCATTATCGTAGATGATGACAGTGTTGTGACACAGAGTGACCTCAAACCAAAAGATCAATCGCATGAAATTCTTAAAGTCGAAGTTGCTGCTGTATTCGCCTTTGTTGCGTTTTTGTTGATTGTTTGGAGAAAAAAATATATTTATCTTATTTTTATTCTCATTCCTTTAGCATATATCGCTTGGGTGCTTGTCCCTGCAAAAGAGATATGTATCAAAAAAGGAGCCAAACTTCACCTTTTACCTGTAGATAATGGCACAATTTTTGAAACAGCAAGCAGACGACTCACACTTACAAAAGAGGGAAGTGCAGTAGGTTATACAAAAATAAAACTTACAAACGATAAAATAGGATGGGTTAGCAATGAAGATATTTGCTCATATTAGTTGGTTCTTTGCAACGGCTATTATATTTTTTGGTCTTACACTTTCCATTGTTTTATACTATCTACTTCCTCGTCCCTTTGCAAGAAAAATTGCGGCTTGGCTTATTCGGCTCACTATTTTTTTTCGTACAACAAAAAAAGGCATTGAAGCAGATGACGTACAAATGTTTCTCATCAACCATCAAAGTGATTTAGATATTGGAGTTATGGAGACCGTTACAAACAAAGATTTAGCATGGGTTGCAAAAAAAGCCCTTTTTGATGTTCCTTTTTTTGGGCTTGCAATGAGTTTACCAGAAGATATAGAAGTAGAGCGAGAAAGTAAAACATCACTCATTAAACTCCTACGTGCGGCAAAAGATAGACTCAACAAAAACAGAGTCATTACAATGTTTCCAGAAGGCACACGTTCTCGTACAGGAAGAATGCTCCCTTTCAAATCAGGTGCAAAAGTCATTGCTGATAAATATGCCCTCAAAGTACAACCTGTTGTACTTGTAGAGACAGCAAGTTGCTATGACATCAAGCACTTTTACTACAAACCAAAAGATATTACTGTTGTCTTTATGGAGCCCTTTCTTGCAGATAAAAATGATGCTACATGGCTGAGTGAATTAAGAATTAAAATGCAAAAGGTATATGATGATGAGTTGGCAAACAATTCTAGCCATAGGTAGTGGTGGTTTTTTAGGGGCTATTTCAAGAGCCTATCTCAATGGGCTTATCTCTTCTAAAGTCCCCCATGAGCTTCCTTTTGGGACACTAGGGGTCAATCTTATTGGTAGTTTTATTATGGGTCTGCTTGTTTCATACTTTATGTACTCTACACTTTTTTCAGTCCATGCAAAATCATTGCTTACTACTGGTTTTTTAGGAGCCTTAACCACCTACTCAACCTTTGCAATAGAGAGTTTTTTAATGCTCCAAGCAGGGAGTATCACACTCGCACTCATCAACATGTCACTCAATCTTTTTGGAACTATTTTTATGGCGGGAAGTGGATTTTATATTGTAAAAAGTATTATGGAGTAAAAAAAAGGCAAAAAAAAAGCCCAAAGTGAAAAATCACTTCGGGCTTTAGAAAAGGGGAAAAAGTTAAAAACTAAAATTAGTCAGTAATTTTTTTGTAAACACCTTTAGCAGCACCTGCCATAACTACCATTGGAACAGAACCAACAGCCATACCAGCACCAGCAGCTTCACCCATGTAACCAGCTAATTTTTCAATTAACTCAGCCATTTTAGTTTCACCACCGAAACCACTTACGATAACTTTTGCTTTATCTGAACCAATTTCACGAGCTGAAGAGATTTGAGCATCTAATGCACTTAATGCATTTACTACTGTTGCTTCTGTTGCGTCCATTTGTGCTTCTGCGATATCTACTAATTTATTTGTTGCCATATTAAATCCTTTAATTTATTAAAAATATATTATGCAGTTTTAGTAAC